>JAZDDD010000001.1:0-2261 GCA_036679545.1 Gemmatimonadota bacterium
CCCGTCACAACGTCTCGCCCATCGAAAGTAAAACTCGAACGGCGCACACCCGGATGATCACCGATCGGCGCGTCGGATTCCTGCCACGTGGCGGTGCCCTTGATCGTCGCGTGATTGGCATTGTCCGTTTGGTCACGCACGTTTTTCCCGCCGCCCTCATCCATCCGCCAGTAGAGCGTGAGGCTTGGTTCGTAGCCAATCAATCGATGCTGCATGGTCTCGACAAGCTCTTCGTCAAACCGAGCGCGACTCCACATGCGCACCTCGTCGATCAGCCCGGCGAAACCAGCATTTGAACCACCAAGCACCGGTTTTTGGTTTTGCAGCGAAGGGAACGTTATGTCGCCTGGCTCCAGCGAGTTTGTTAGCTCGCCGTTGATGAACCAGCTTAGCATCCCAATATCGTTGTCCACGATGAGCGCAATGTGCGACCATGCGCCCGCCTCCAAGGCGGTGAGACTGCCAAAACTTTCGACGCCCGCGCCATCGCTGCCCAATGACCACGCAAACTGTAACTTTCCTTCCCCGTCGATTTGAATACCACCCAATTCTTGATCAGCCACGCGCAGAAGGGTTTGCGGATTGACAAAACCGTCCGGCCGTAGCCAAAACTCCAGCGTATAGGCATCCGCGGCCACGTTGATCTGCGTCTTCACCGTCACTGAGGTCGTGCCGTTGAACCGCAACGCCCACTCCGCGTAACCTTCACGCATCAACTTTCGATCGGTATCACCATTGCCGTTCAATGGCGGCACCGTGTCGCTGTCCGGTCGGACAAAAAGATTGGAGCCGCGCAGATTGAACAAACCGTCGATGGACCGCTCAATGTTGAACGAGTCGATCACTTTTGTCTTGTTGTTGTAGGCAAAAATCTGCCACCGTTGCACGTTGGCAATTTGCGTGGGGACGATGAGCGCGGTGAACCGGCCATCCGTGAGATTGCGAATGAACTCGAGCTTTTGGGTTGGCTCAAAGAACGGCTTCTTTTCCATGTCTTTGGCGCCGAGTCCATCTTTACGACTTTCCGGGCGGTGCTTGTTGCGACTGCGTTGAAACCGCACCTCGCGTTTGGGCGCAAGCGTCGTTCCGGCCAGGACATAACGATCGACAAGCATTGTGTCCGCCGCCACGCCAACGTCTTCGTTCGCACGAGATTGCCGAAACACGTATATGAACTTGTTGTCAGATAGCACCTGCATGGCGACACCCGCGGACAACGTGGCGGTGGTCGAACGGAAGTGGTCCTTCTCATTGTCCCGCACCCGCGCGTTGGGCGCCTCAGGAGTGCCACTACCGATCTTGAACACCGGCATCTTGCGCGGATCAAACAGCCCTTCACCCACGGTCTCGACTTCGTTCGGGAAGACCAACTCTCGCGGGTTATCCTGCCAATAGTTAACGTCGATGGGACCCTTGCTACGTTGATCGCCGAGGTCGAGGACGGAATAGAAGATCCGCCGTTGATCATTCATGGCAAAGGCAATGACAGTGCCGTTGTGTCGCACCGTGGTGGTGTGTGTGAACGCGGGGCCATCTTCAGCCTTGGGGTACGTCTTGACGAAATTCTCGAACATCAGTCACTCACCAAAGGAGAAATGATAGTTGACAGGACGGACTGTAGATAAAATGTGAAAGGAGCCGCGTGGACTCGACAGGGAACGGTCCCACAAAGACGGGGAGGTTTAGGGGTTGGATACACACGCACTTTGGCGCCGCCGATCCGGTTCGGTGACCTACGCTACGTCATCCAGCTACAATAAAACCTTAGCACGAACGACGAATTCCCGGAAGTCAATCCACGGTACCAACCGACACGACCCATCTGGCACGTTCACCCAAAGAATCGAAGCACAGGACGGGATCGTATCCACCGGGACACGGCACAACCGCGCTATTCCTTATATATGGTCAAGAAGGGCGGGAGACTTCAAGATGCGGTCCTCACCGGATGCCGACGTTCCCGCGAACCGAGCGGATCAGACCAGCGCTGTCGTAACCAACACCGTCCTTGAAGACTGTAATCACATTACGGATGGCGGAAGGGTCCGATGACCAGGATCAATGCCATCAATAGTGACAATTGATTGGGCGCGTACGCAAAAATGACCATGCCGATTGCTGACGAAACCGAAAGCACAAATATCAGATTCGAAAGCTTCCACCGCGTCGACATCCACGCCATCAGGTAAATCCCGATAACGCCGCCGAGATTGAAGTTGAAAAATGCGTCATGTCCGACGGAGGTGGAATATCCGGAATCT
>JAZDDD010000010.1:0-6281 GCA_036679545.1 Gemmatimonadota bacterium
TGTAAAGCGTCTTCGTACGCTGGAGAAACCAACCAAAAAACAAGTTTACGCGTTTGCGACAGGGCTTTTGGCATGTTGGATTGCCGCGGATTGGCCGGTTGGGGCGCTTGGGTCCGGCTATCTGCTCAGTGTACACCAGTTGCAGTACGTACTGTTCGTCATGGTTGCGCCACCGTTAATTTTGTTTGGTACGCCAAGTCCCGTGCTTGCTTCGCTCACGCAGCGCCCTGCTGTCCAACCGTTGATTACGTTGATTGACAAACCGGTGGTGGCGATCTTGGTGTGCAACGCAATCGTTGTACTCACGCATTTCCCATCCGTGGTGGACGGTTTGATGCAGTACCAGTTAGGATCCTTCGTACTGGACATGGCGTGGCTCTTTGCGGGATTCGTTTTGTGGTGGCCGGTTCTTCAACGTGTTCCGTCAAATCGCGGATTGACGTATCCAGCCCGATTCATTTACCTGTGGGTTGCCACACTCGTACCGGGCATTCCAGCCGCATTTTTCTTTTTCGCGAGATTCCCGATCTATCAAACGTACGAGATTGCGCCGCCTCTTGGTCTGCCAACTGTGGACGACCAATTCGTCGCCGGGATCGTGATGAAGTTCGGCAGTTTTGTCATCGTGTTGATTGCCCTGTCAATTCTGTTTTACAAGTGGTATGCCGCTGACCGGAGTCCACGGCACAAGATGGTCCTGCCTAAAGGAACGGCAGGACGGAGAGATCTTTATGAAATCAACTGATTTGAGCATTCGACACCCTGTCCTTGCGGCGGTGATCTGTGTAGCCAGCGCGTGTACGAGCGCGGGCGAAGTCGCCGAGCCTGCGGACTTGGTGATTCGAAACGCGAAGGTCGTGACCGTCGATGCGGCCAACCCCCAAGCGGAAGCGATTGCAATGACGGGCGATCGCATCACAGCGGTTGGGTCAAACCGCGACATTGATGCTTACATCGGGAGCGAAACGGAAGTCGTCGAGTTAGCGGGTCAACTGGTCATACCGGGATTCATCGAGGGTCATGGGCACTTCATGGGTCTCGGCCAAGCAAAGATGAACCTCGACCTCACGCAGGTCACGAATTGGGACGAGATCGTCGATATGGTTGCGCACGTCGCGGGTGACGCGCCGCAGGACACATGGATTGCCGGTCGCGGGTGGCACCAGGAAAAGTGGACGGATACCCCGCCCGGTAGTGTCGATGGAGTTCCCACCCACGAGAGTCTGAGCCGTGTTTCGCCGAACAACCCGGTGTTATTGACACACGCCAGTGGTCACGCGGCGTTTGCAAACGGTCGCGCGTTGCAGATGGCCGGTATTGATGCGGCCACGCCCGACCCCGAAGGTGGTGAGATCGTCCATGATGCGCAGGGCAACCCCACCGGTTTGTTGCGCGAAACGGCGCAACGACTGGTTGGTAGAGTTCAGGCTCGTGCGTCCGCCGCTCGCTCGGACGAAGAACGCAACGCGGAAGCTCGTCGCATAGTTGAGTTGGCCGGAGAGGACCTGCATTCGAAAGGAATCACGAGTTTCCACGATGCAGGCGTGTCGTTTGAAACGATCGATTTTTACCGTACACTCGCATCGGAAGGCAATATGCCAGTGCGACTGTATGTCATGGTTCGTGGCGAGTCCAACGAAGTGATGGACCAACGATTGCCAGAGTACCGCATGGAGAACGAGTACAACGGCTTTCTTACGGTTCGATCAATCAAACGGCAAATCGATGGCGCGCTGGGTTCGCACGGCGCATGGTTGTTGCAACCGTACGAGGACATGCCGACCAGTGTAGGGTTAGTGCTCGAACCTGTGGAGGATATTCGAGGAACGGCCGAAGTCGCCATCAAACACGGTTATCAGGTCAACACGCACGCTATCGGTGACCGAGCCAACAAAGAAGTGCTGGATATTTACGAAAGCGTTTTCCAAGAAGCAGGTGCCGGTTCGGACCTGCGCTGGCGCATAGAACACGCACAGCATCTCGACCCCGCTGACGTACAACGATTTGTCGACTTGGGAGTGGTTGCGTCAATGCAGGGCGTGCATGCAACGTCAGATGCACCTTGGGTTTTTAGACGGCTCGGCGCAGAACGGGCGGAATCGGGCGCGTATTTGTGGCGCTCGCTGATCGATGCTGGCGTTACGGTGACCAACGGCACGGATGTCCCGGTGGAAGACGCCAATCCCATTGCGAGTTTCTACGCCTCTGCCGTACGTCGCTCCACCGACGGTTCAATTTTCTTCCCGGATGAACGAATGACTCGCGAGGAAGCGCTGGCGTCATACACTATTAACAGCGCGTACGCAGCATTTGAGGAGGACGTCAAGGGCTCGATTACGACGGGCAAGTACGCAGACATCGTCGTTTTGTCGCACGACATTCTCGTAGTACCCGAAGATGAAATCATGAACGCACGCGTTTTGTACACCATCGTCGGTGGCAAGATTGTTTTCCGGCCTGAGTCAAACGAATAACCTATCGGTCTTTCATCAGGTCCATCATTTTGTCGGCGTCTTCGGGAGGAGTCGTAAAACGACTGACAACGATCGTCGTGGCCGTGGCCAATACGAAACCGGGGATGAGTTCATATAACAGGGGGCTCAGGGTCGCAGATGTTTCCCAGACAATCGTAACGAGTGCGCCGACGGTGACACCTGCAAGGATTCCTGCCCGGGTCGTGCCCCGCCAATAGAGTGCCAGGATAGATGTCGGTCCGAGGGCTGCGCCCAAACCGGCCCACGCGAACAGAACCAGCCAAAACACCAAACCCTCAACGGCGAATCCAAGTACCAACGCCGCGGCCACCAAGGCGACTGTGGTTATCCGGCTGTATGTCACGAGTTGTGCTTGATCCAACTCTGTCCCGCGTCGTATGATGCGTTCGTACACATCACGGACCACGCTTGAAGTGGCCACCAGGAGCTGCGAATCTGCGGTGGACATAATGGCCGCGAAGATCGAAGCCACGACGACACCGAAAAGAATCGGATGGAGATGTTGTTGGGCGAGTAGCGGATACAAATTTTCCGTGTCCGCTCCGGGAAGCATGGACACCTCTGGGAAATAAACTCGGCCGGCAAGACCGATAAACACCGCGCCCCAAGACATCACGACATTCCAGATGGTGCCAATGATTGCCGCGTACCGCAATTCATTTGCGTTACGTATAGACATATAACGTACGATGATGTGCGGATTCCCGGGCGAGCCAAGACCGATGCCAAGGAAACCCACCGCGGCGCCGATAGAAATGGCAAAGGGATCAACCATTGATGGGTCGAGTGAACTCAGCTGATCCACTACGATCGTAAGTCCGCCGGCGCTGCTGATGGCGACAATGGGTAAGATCACAAGTGCGCAAATCATAAAACAGGCTTGCAGCATGTCGGTGAGGCTGACGGCCAAAAACCCGCCGAGTGTTGTGTAGATCAATACGATGGCTGCCGTTACCCAAATCCCCGTCGATGGACTGAGGCCAAAGCTTGCGGCGAATGCCTTTCCACCCCCGACGAACTGAGACGACACATAGCTGACCATGAAGATGAGTATCACGATCGCTAGCGTGCCGCGAAGGAGTCCGTTTTTGTCGCCAAAACGCGCGGCAAAGAAATCGGGCAACGTGACGCAATCATATGCTTCCGCGAAACGCCGGAGGCGACGTGCATAAAAGAGGAACAGGAACAACTCGGCTACGCCACGCGCTACGTCCGGAAACGACGGCTGACAGTGCCACGACAAACGGGTGCATCTGCCGGCCGCCTACAAAAAACTCCTTCAGCCCGGCGGATGAGAATTTCGTGGCGTATATGCCGACACCCACGATCAGCAGCAGGTATCCTATGAATGCTCCAACGGCGTACCCATCGGCAGTGATCTGAACCGTGGTAGGTTCTTGTATCACTTCGAACCTTTCCCGGTGATCGCTACCATGAGGGCCGCCACGGCGATGATCGCAAACGGAAGCACGAACATGATGAGAACGAACGTCAGCAAAACGAAACCTCCCAAATGCGCACGGTTATTCGTCGGCGGACTAAATCCGGTTCCTTTAAGGAAGATGCACCTCTAGTATGTAGTCGGATCAGGCGTCGTGCGGAACGGAGATTTGAGATGCTGATACTGAACGCGGCCGAAGTTCGAAGCGCGCTTCCAATGTTGGAGGCAATTCGTTCGATGCGTGAAGCATTTACGGCGCTTCACAGAGGCCGCGCTATCATACCGATGCGCTCGCATGGGGATCTTGGTGGACTGACCATGTTGACGATGCCTGGCATGATAACGGAGCCGGCGCGTGTCGGAGCGAAAATCATATCAATCGTGCCAGCAAACGACGCCCGTGATATGCCCGTGATTCAGGGTGTGATCATTGTGTTCGACCCGGATACGGGTGTACCGACCTGCTTGCTCGACGGTCAAAGTTTGACGGCGTTACGAACTGGCGCCGCCTCGGGGCTCGCGACTGACTTGCTTTCCCCGAAGAACGCGGCGTGTCTCGCGATTCTCGGTTCGGGTCCGCAGGCGGAGACACAAGTTGAAGCTGTTTGTTCCGTACGCCGTATCGAAGAGATTACCGTCTGGTCTCGCTCGTCCGCTCACGCCGATCGTTTTCTGCGGCGTCTTGAATCCGGACCGTTGGCAGATAATGGAGTGAGGTGCCGGGTTGCCAAGTCCCCAGCAGATGCCGTTCGCGACGCCGATGTGGTTTGTTGTGCCACACGTGCTACGGAGCCGATTCTATTGGGGGAGTTTCTTCAACCCGGAGCACATGTCAATGCGGTGGGTTCGTACACGTTAGAGATGCAGGAGTTGGACACGCCACTTCTGCGCGATGCATTCGTTGTGGTCGATGATGTCGAGGCTGCGTTGTCCGAATCCGGAGAGTTAGTGAGGGCCATTGACGCCGGCGCACTTCTGCGTTCAGAACTCGCCACACTTGGATCCATCGCGCTTGGCCAATGTATGCGACTACAAGAAAGGGGCCAGATCACGGTTTTCAAATCGGTTGGTTTGGCGGTACAGGATCTTTGCGCCGCTGCTCGGGCTACCGCAAAAGCTCAGGAACGGGGTATTGGAACGAAGACTGACCTTTAGCGTCATGTCACCGGCCATACCCGCCGGAGCTTGACGGCGGGTATGATTGCACCGGCTTATCTTCTGATTCGTGGCAGCGGGAGTGGAAACACGACAGTACTCTCGCTACCGTCTTCGGCGACCGCCGCTACACCGAAGTAATAGTTATCCACGATCAAGCCGTCGAAGCGGTACTCGTTTACTTTGCCAATCCACCTGGAGTAGTCCCACGTGGGTGAATCTGTCTGACGCCAGTGAACCCGGTACCCGGCAACGTTGGATGCGTCATGTGGTGCTTCCCATTGTAAAACTGCGGCGGGGCTATTTGCACCCGACAATCTCAGGTTCTTCGGTGGGCCGGGTGCGGCGGCAATGGATGCAAGTGTTGCTGCGTTAAGGGCCGTCAATTTTGCCGCATACGCAAAGTCGACGGACTCCAAAACATCCCCATAATGGATCCCATTCTCGTCGCGTATAGTTTGATGTTGGCGGTTATAGTTTTCGTTCGTTTCCATGATGCGAACACCTGGAAATCCTACGTCAGCAAATGGCCTATGATGGCCGCCACGTCCAAAACGGTCCAGCCGATAGATCATCATGACATCGAGGTTGGGCAGATACACGTCGGCGATACGATCGACGTACCGGGCTAGCTGTCGTGAACTGCCATCGACCTCACCACCACCACGTCGCATGAGGGACCATTGCATCTCGGTCAAACTGCGAAGGCGGACCAACCCCGTGTCTAAGTCTGCGGTGTTTCCCTGCGTTGCCGCGACACGGATACGCTCGATGGTCTCATCGACCAATGCGCGGACCCGCGGGCTCATTGGTGTCGGGTCAGAGAAAACACGCGCGGTGAGGTTCTCGGTCACGCCGCTTATCCCCTGCGTGTTGCCAATCATGTCGTTGTTGAGCACGCCGACAATGTTCCACTCCTGTTCCCGTGCGTGACGCGCCACTGTGCGTCCACCGAACAGGCCCTGTTCCTCGCCCGAAAGACCCATGTACACGATTGAGCCGTTGAACTGGTATTGGGACAGCACACGAGCCGCTTCCAACGTCCCGGCCATACCGCTGGCATTGTCGTTTGCACCGGGTACGGAATCGCCCGGTTCCCATCCCGCCCCGCGGCTGATGATAGCGTCGATGTCGCCACTCATCATGATCATCCGATTCGGATCGGTGCGGCCACGTTGGATGGCGATGAC
>JAZDDD010000100.1:0-2380 GCA_036679545.1 Gemmatimonadota bacterium
GATTCGATTTGGTGGGGACCCGTGCGGTGTGACCCCCCCAAAAGCTCGCGACAGGTTGTCGGTGCGGCCTCTCCCCCAGGCGTTGCGAGCTAAAGGACTTGATCGGTTGGGGCCTGTGCGGGTTGGCGTGGTCCCCGGAGGCGCGCGTTAGCGAGCAAGCAACTGTGAGCCGTCAATTCCTAGACGCCCCCCGCTCGCGCCAGCGCGCCGCAGGGGATCACGCCATCCCGCACCCACCCTAAAATCAAATTCAATTAACCCGTAAAACCCAAATCTGAGGCCGCATCGTCGACCCCAAAGGCGGTTGCGGATCCGCACCCCGTTGCCGCAAACGTACCGCAAGCGCGCCACGTGGCCCAACCGGCGAAGTCACCAACGTGTACGCCGTACTCCCACCGCGAACCTCGCGATTCTCCGTGAACGCACCAAACGTCTGACTCGTGGTCGCCAACGACAACGACGAGTGGAAACCGCCGTAGATCTCGTTCATGTCCCAACTGGGCATCTGCAATATCGTCGGCAGGTTTGCGATGGGGCGGCCGTCGGCGTACAACATCGTAGCGTACTGAGCGAACAACGTGTCGAATTCCATACCCGTCAGAGATTCGATCTGCTCCGAGCCCGTGAGTGCGCCGCCAACCCAATCCTGTTGCAGTGCGCTCTCGCCGGTTCCGGCGCCACTTGTGTACGTGGGGCCAAAACGGTCGTTGATATAACGGTGCAATGCCCATCCCGATCCGTAGAAATAGGATGTTGTACACGGTGTACCCGAATGACCGAATATGCTACACAGCTCCGGTGTGTTGGCGGCTTTCACGGTCCCACCTTGCCAACCGTAGTATTGCGAAAGCCGAGTGAAACGCTGTTCGTACCATGACCTGCTCCCCACACTTGCCGCATTGATCGACGCGGTAATGTCCGTGCTCGTGTATTCGTTCCCCGGTGACCGAGTGAACAGCGCGTGACCCACGAGTTCCTTGGCAAGGTCTGCTTGCCCTTCCGCCTGCCATGAATCCATGTTAGGCGCAGATATCGCCATGCGGCGTGAGAACTGAATTGTGTGGGTTACCTCGTGTGCGATGAGCGCCAGCATGTTGTTGACCACGCTGCTCTTGATCGTGACATCTCCGGTTATTCCCAAACTGTCCGGCACATAGCCATAGAAGATCTCGCCCAAGTCACTCGAAGCGCACGACACAACCGGAAATAGGTCTCCACTGAACACGAAACCGGCAATGCCCGTGAATCTGTTCACTTCGTGTGTCAGTACCATGAACACGCGCTGGTTTGTGTCCAAGTCACCAAGCACACCAAAGTTCGCTTCCAGAACTGGTTGGATATCGACGTCGAAGCGGGACGAAAATCCGTCGATGTCTGACTGTGTCAATGAGTCGGCCGTAGGATTGTTGATGTCGGTCACGATTATGCCACGTGTGCCGACTGACCGCACGACCGTAGTGATGGGGATGGAGGTAGCGCATGCGTTGCCCAACACGTTGGGTACTTTGAATTGAAGTGTGTCACCCACGTTCGGAACTACCTGTGCAAATGCAGCCACGGCGTTAGCGCGCATGGTTGTGCTGGCGCCGGCCAGTGAGAGGTTGTCACGCTCCCATGCTCGCAAACGCGTCTCAACCGCATCATGACGTTGTTGGCGCTCAATAAACTGGAGCTGGTCGAGTGTTGGGCCGGGACCACGCGTTTGATCGCGCCGCGCCGGTTGGAAGTCGGCCGGTGGCGGAACCGTTGCGGCGCCCGTCTGCGCAATGAGAGCGTACTGCACCGTCCCATTTACCTCGGCGGGCGACCCTACGCCAATCACATATTCGTCACCGCCTATTGCATCGGGCAGGAACTGAAGACACAGATCGTTTGGCTGCGCAAGGATCACGTGATCGCCGATGGCCATGCTCAGGACACTTGCCGGACTCAACCGGCGGCTGACCGGATTCGTTGTCTGTCCGGAGACCATCACCGTGACGTTCACGTCGTCGGCGGGTCTGCAATCACGTTGAGGGATTGTGATAGACAACGCCGTGTCCGTCGCGTTCAGCACAACGGCTTGCTGACCACCAATCATCACCGTGTTGCCCGCCGGTGTCGAGGAGAACCCGGTACCGATGAGTGTGGCGGACGCGCCCTCGACAAGTGGATCGGGCGTGACATTGGAAAGTGAGAGCAACGAACCCGTGGCGGTGAACGCGACGGGCGATCCGGTCAATCCGACCGACGTGGCCGTGGCGGTGTTGGGTCCTGCGTTCGGTCCCAAAGTCCAGGTAGCCATTGCATCACCACTGGCGTCCGTCACGACGGCTGTTGGCGCCATCGAACCGCCACCCAACGTCACGGCGAATGTTACGTCAACGCCCGAGACGCCGTT
>JAZDDD010000101.1:0-2397 GCA_036679545.1 Gemmatimonadota bacterium
CCAAAAACGGACCATCGAATCCGTCGGACTGCCGCTTGTATCCTCCGGTCAGGACGAGTTGGTCCGCCCATCGACTAGAACGTGTTTCTTTTTGTTGTGCTTCTGACGCCACAATGTCCGCCCGCCGTGCGGCAACTTCGGGACGTTTTCTGAGTGCGTGCGTGGGTAGATCGACCACGTCAAATTCGGTTGGTAATTCACTCAGGAAATCGATCGGCATGAGTATCGTATCGCGAGTGTCTGGTAGCAGCGCCGTTGTCAGGGTTCTGCGGGCGTTGTCGCGGCGGACGACGGTGTTGCTCGCGGCGCGCTCGTAACGCCCCAATTCAATGCGGATGCGTCGGAGGTCGTATCCCGAAAGGTCACCCTCTGCAAACCGCGCTGTCGCCGCTGCTTCAACGGTGCGGAATACCTCTGTAACTTCTTGGACGACCTGCAATCGACGTCCTGCGGCAATCGTGCGCACAATGGAACGTTTGACGTCGAACTGAATTTGGTTACTGTCCGCTCCCACCTGAGCCGACGCCGCGTCGATGATCGCCTTGCTTGCAGCTGAGCGTGCCGATAGCAGCCACGGGAAGGGAACCGGCTGCCGGATATTGAAGTAGGTCTCCGAGTAGCTGAGACCGCTACTCGAGAGTTGCTCATGGGTGAATTGTCCGGTCGGGTTTGGAAATGATCTGGCTTGACGTGCGTCGCCGTAAATCACGGCGGCTTCCGATCGGGCCAACCGTATCTGCAGGTTGTTGTCGTTAAAAAGTTGCATCGCTTGATCGAGCGTAATTTCTCGAACAATCTGGCCCTCAGTTGGAGCCGTTCCGACGGTCAATCCGAAACAGCAGGCACCGGCAAAAAGGAAACTGCGGTTGTGCACTCCCACCTCCATTGTTGTAAACACCCAGCCACTTGCCACACGTCGGGACACGCGTCGTGGAAGACGTAGGGCTCGGAATCTAGCGTGTTTGACGTGCTTAATGGTTAGGCCCTTTTCTTGCCCATGGTCATGCACTATTGTGCGAAACAATCCATGTAACGGAGAATACTGATGATGAATAGGGCAGCAACCGCATTTGCCGCCGTGGTCTTAACCGTTGGCGCGGTGTCACCCCGGCATATCGAGTTAGTCAGCAGTAATCCGGCGGCCGACACGGTACTTACGGCCGCTCCAACGGAATTGCTGCTCACGTTCAGTGCAGATTTGGACTTCGCACGCAGTGCCGCCACCATGCGAAGCCCAAGCGGCGAGCCGGTCCAGCTTGGCGAAGCGCAGACCACGGATGACCCACGTCAGATAAAACTTGCAATCGTGGACGATTTGGACGCCGGAACGTACACGGTCTCGTGGATCGCCGCACCCAAGGATGATCACGGGGGGAGGGGCAGGTTCAGTTTTGAAATGCAGTAAAGCCGTTAGTTATTGCGGACCTCAAATGTGAGAGTCGCCCACTTCGATTCGTAGTCGATGTCCGGCTCGCTTTCGAGTTTGACCATGTTGATGAACTTGATGTACCATCTGCCGGTCTCGCTGATTGTGAAACTGACGCTGCCGTCGGCGCGTGTCCGTCTTTCTGTTTGATCGATTGCGCCGTTTGCGCCGTGCCCCCCGGCGATGACCAGTTGACCGGCCACCGGCTCTCCGTCTACCAAACAATGGACGAGAATGACATCGCCCACGTTCAGTTCGTACGGGTTCATGGCGGGAACGATCTCGGCGGGATAACCAAGTCGTGTGTTGAAGTCATCGCTCCGTGTGTCACCCACCTGGACGATTGCTTTGATATGCTTGCCGTAGCGCTCCCACACGTCCTCGCCGAGTTCACCGTCGCGCTCGCGCGCAGCGAGTACATCGGGTATGCCATCGACGCGTAGGTACTCGTTGAAATCCGAAGCCGCGAGACCAAAGTCACGATGTCTTGTGGACGCGCCGACAACGTACGTGCCGGGTGCTCCGGTCTTGATTGTTAGGTATGTCGTGTAGTTGTTCTCCCCTGCTAGCCATTGGTCGCTGTCAACCGAAACGCGGTGTCCGTTCATCATGACGCTTGCGTCACGCACGCGGTCCCACGTAACGGAGTTCTCACTTGTCATGAACGTACCGTTGTAGATCGGAATGGTGACTTGGCTTTGTGGGGCCAGGAAATACGTGTCCAGCTTCATGAAGAGGTCGTGCGCCCATAACGCTGTGGCCGATCCAATCAACAACAATCCGAACAGCAATCCCGTTCTTCTCATACTTTCCTCGTGTGTGCGTCGTGGCTGGAGGCTATTGATATCTACGCTACGGGTTAACGACATTTAACACTTTATCGCCCGCAACGTAACGGCAGAAGGTTCTCGCCAGTGAACCCTCGGGAAATTTCTCGCGTGAATTGGGTTTGAATGGCATCTTGTTACGGG
>JAZDDD010000102.1:0-3427 GCA_036679545.1 Gemmatimonadota bacterium
CGTTCAGTTCGCGCTCCATACACGACCGTCGATCAACTCGCGACACAGGTCTTCGGGCGACCGACCGGCGGCTTCCGCGGCAAAATTACTCATTACGCGGTGCCGCAAAGTGCTGAGCGCGATGTTCTCGAGGTCTTCGAGGTCGGCCACGGGGCGGCCATCCATTGCCGCACGCGCCTTTGCGCCGATGACCAGGAACTGGGATGCTCGTGGGCCGGCGCCCCAATCCACGAATTCCTTTACCAACGGTGGCGCGGATTCGTCGGAGGGTCTCGTCATACGTGTGAGTCGCACAGCTGACTCCACCAGGGTCTTCGGTGCCGGGATTCGTCGTACGAGGTGTTGTAAAGAGAGAAGCGTCTCGCCGTCAAGCACGGCACGGACCTGGGCAAGTTCGTCGCCGGTGGTCTCCTCGACGATACGTTCTTCTTCTTCTTTGCTCGGATAATTTACGGTGAGTTGCAGCATGAACCTGTCGAGCTGAGCCTCTGGGAGTGGATAGGTCCCCTCTTGCTCGATGGGGTTTTGGGTCGCCAAAACAAAGAATGGTTCGGGCAGCTGGTAGGTCGTTCCCGCGGCTGTAACTTCATGCTCCTGCATGGCCTGCAGAAGGGCGGCTTGGGTTTTAGGGGGTGTTCGGTTGATTTCGTCGGCGAGGACCACGTTCGCAAACACCGGTCCATGGACGAATCGGAATGCTCGTTTGCCGGTCGATGTATCCTCTTCCAGGATTTCCGTACCGGTGATGTCGCCGGGCATCAAGTCGGGTGTGAACTGAATACGCGAGAATTTGAGTTCCAGCGCTTCAGCCATTGTGGAGACCATCAGGGTTTTTGCGAGGCCGGGAACTCCAACTAGTAGGGCGTGCCCTCTGGAGAGAATGGCGGTGAGAATTCCGTCTAGAATCTCCCGCTGACCGACGATGCGGTGGCCAACCTGTTCGATAAGGCGGTTTCGTGCCTGGGCCAGTTGGTCGAGGAGTTCAATATCTTGGTTGTGGACAGCCGCTGGTTCTGCGTTCAAAAATGCCCCGCTGGGATGCTTTTTTGGGAGTAAAATTGCTCAATCGAGGTACGCCGGGTCCAAGATAAACGTTGTGGTTCGCTGTGGCGCGGGAAAACCCGTAAATCGTACCAGAATCAACGGTTTTGGGCCAGCTTCGGGCGCTTGCGCATTTTTTCACAAAGTCTAAATTTCCAAGTTATGGGGCGAATGGGTGGGTCGCGCTTGCCACCTGAGGTGTTTCGCTACTCAGGGCTCGGTTGCATGATGGCCGCGGGAACCCTCTTGTTCGGGGCCGGCGGATGGTTTCTCGACAGGGTTTTTGGGATACTGCCGGTTTTGACAATCGTTGGGGCGTTGGTCGGTGTCGGGCTGAGCAGCCTGAACGTTTGGCAGCGCTTGAATCCAAGTAGCACGCAGAAGAGCGAGCAGTTTCGAAATCGAGATCGTTAGGTAAGGCCGCGGGCATTGGTGCGGTCCTCACAGGGCTAACCGGTGCAGTAGCGTGGTGGTTTGCCGGGGAGTCCGGTTTGATGGGAGGACTCGTGTTTGGCGGCCTTGGTGTGGGTGTTCATTTGGTGGCCGCCACAATCTTGCGACGTTCGTTGGATCGGTCGGTCAACGTGTTGGCGGCCGGTTACATCACCGGAATGGTTCTGAGGCTTGCCGGGGCCATCGGTGCTTTCGTTGCGGTGACCGTCGCACCGTCACTTTTTTCACCGCTGCCAACGCTCTTGGGATATGTAGCAGTCATCATTCCATTGTTATTTATGGAGATCCAATTTCTTAAATGATTCAGGAGTCCACCCCACCACAGACAACCGGTGGCGAAACCGTAGATATTGGCGAGTTGATGTTGCACCACACCGCCGATGCATCGGAAATCGATTTCGAGCCGCTGTTCACCTTGCATCTACCGCATTGGCCCGACCTTCACATCGGCCCAATCGCTATCAATCTTTCGCCGACCAAACACGTCGTCTTCATGATCGTAGCGGCAGTACTCGTCTTCTTGACTATGAAACTCGTTGGCAATGCGTTGGAACGTCAGCGGGCCAACGAAACGGCACCCAAGGGACTCGCGAACATGATGGAAGCGTTCGTGCTCTGGGTTCGCGAAGAAATTTGCATCGTCAACATCGGTCGTGAGGCGGGTGCCAAATTTGCGCCGTTCATCATGACGATTTTTTTCTTCATTCTGTACGGCAATCTTTTGGGTCTCATGCCGTGGGGTGCCAGCTTCACAGGTAATCTGGGTGTGACGGCCGCGTTGGGCGCGATGGCGTTCGTGACGATCGAGATCAGTGGCGTAGTGGCACTCGGTTTCAACGGTTATATGCGGACTATCTTCCCCAAAATTGCCGGTATGGACGGTGCCGCGGCCACGATTATTTCCGTCGGGATGGCGCCGATCGAAATCCTCGGGAAACTGGTGAAGCCGTTCGCACTTTGCTTCCGACTTTTTGGCAACATGACGGCTGGTCACTTCGTCGTGCTCGCACTGCTTGGAATGATTTTCTTGTTTGGCGACCTAGAGATGTGGCGGTGGGCCATCGGTGTGTCATCTGCGGCCCTTGTGACCGCTATCATGATGTTGGAACTCATCGTTGCGTTTGTGCAGGCGTACGTGTTTGCGATCATAACCGCCGTTCTGATTGGCATGATGCAACACGAACATTGACGTCGTAGCAACGTTCGGGACTGCGCTTCGTTCCGGATGTACCGTATCTTGGCGAAACACGCCAGGGAATCCCGCTGGTCATTGACCGTTGGCGGGTCACCACTCAACCCGTTGTTCAGAGAGAGACGGCGGGATCGGTGGGAAGCGCAAAAAACTAGGGATCTCTCTGTTCGATTGAAAGGGTCAATCGATGTTTAACTTCTTGATGTTGATTCAGCAGCAGCAGTTCACCGAGACGCAGGCAATTGTGGAAGCCGCGAAGAGCACGAACGCGGTACTCGGCGTCGGCATCGGTATTGGTCTCGCGCTTATCGGAGCTGGTCTTGGCTTGGGTCGGATCGGTGGCCAAGCCGCGGAGGCTATTGCCCGTCAGCCGGAAGCAGCCAACGACATTCGTGGCACGGCGCTCTTCATCGCGTTCCTTATGGAAGGCGCTACCATCATCGCCATCATCATGGCCTTGGCCGCGAAGCTCATCTAGATGTACATGCTTTTGTTAGCAACACTTGTGCAGGACCACGCAGAGGGAGCGGCGCCAACGCCGTTCTCTCTCGAACCCGGTCTCATCATTTGGACCTGGGTTGTTTTCATCACGCTGTTTCTTGCGCTGAGAAAGTATGCCTGGCCGGCCATCGTCCGTCTTGCCGAGGAACGCGAACGCACAATCCAACGGCAACTTACCGCGGCTGAGGAAGCCAATGCCACGGCGCAAGCGGCATTGGAAGAGCACAGAAAATTGCTTGA
>JAZDDD010000103.1:0-6445 GCA_036679545.1 Gemmatimonadota bacterium
GTCGGAACAGAACGCAGACGAGCACGACCGGTTGATGGCCAAAACCCATGCACTCGCGTTCTTCGTGGCAAAAGGAATGATCGATATCGGCGCCGGAGAGGAGCTGGCTTCCTCACCACCTTCTTTTCGGGCGATGGCCAAGACGATCGAATCAACACGAAGCGACGCCGGTCATCTGTTTCGGGCCATTCAACGTGACAACCCATACGCAGCTGATGCCCGCGAACAGCTGTTGGGCGCATTGACCCGCGTCCATAATCAACTTGCGGACGCCGCGCCGCTGGAGGCCCCGTCCGCGCCCCTCGGCATTCCGAATCTCGGAAAACCAGCGCCGGAGTTGCGTGAGACAAGAGACCTCATCGATGAGTTGGACCACGAACTGGTTCGCTTGCTGGCGCGGCGAGCGAACCTCGCGCGTCGAGCGGGGGCAATCAAAGCCGAGCACGGACGCGGTGTACGCGATCCCGCACGCGAACGAGAATTGTTAGCCGAACGCGAGGCTTGGGCGCGGCGAATGGATTTGGATCCAGCTACGGTATCTGAGATATTCGAAGCGATCTTATCGTTTTCGCGCCACCACCAACAAACCGGATCGCCCTCAACGCCATGATCATTGTCCTAGAGCCAGACGTCGATAACCCTGACGGCGTTGTCGATGCCGCAACGCAGATCGCACGCCGTTTCGAAAACATCGAGGTGATGCCGCATCGGTACAGGGGAAGACGTCACCAAGTAACCGAAATACATCTCGTCGGCATGACATCGCGCGTGCCGCTGGAGTTGTTCGCCGCATTGCCAGGGGTACTCCGGGTTATTCGCGTATCGACGAAGTACCGGCTGATCGGAAGACACCATCATGATACAGAAACAGTTGGATTCGAATACAACGGCGTGTCGTTTAGATCGGAGACACTAAATATCGTCGCCGGTCTTTGCGCCGTGGACACACTCAAGCACGTAGACCAAATGATGGCAGCGTTGGCGCACGAGGGAATAGTCACCACACGCATGGGGGCGTACAAGCCGCGTACCAGTCCGTACGACTTCCAGGGCCTGGGGGCAAAATGTTTACCATGGGTTTTCGAATCAGCCGGTAAACATGGCATACGGGTCGTTGCCATGGAGGTCCTCGATGTCCGCCACATCGACGAAATAGTACTCGCTCGTGAGACCGCGGGAAATCCCACGGGAATCATGCTTCAGGTGGGGACCCGGAACGCCCAAAACTTCGAATTGCTGAAGGCCGTTGGCCAACAGGGTGAGTTCCCTGCCCTTGTCAAACGCGGCATGGGTCTCACGTTGGAAGAGTCACTCAATGCGTGTGAGTATGTCGCGAGCGAGGGCAATCCGAATATCGTCTTTTGTCTGCGTGGCGTGAAAACGAACTTGGGAGATCCACACCGCAATCTTGTTGATTTTGCGCACGTGCCCGTTGTGCTCCGACAAACACGTTTGCCGGTGTGTATCGATCCCTCACATAGCGTCGGGCGTTTGTTCGTCGCACCGGACGGCATACCGGACATCTTTCACGTTATCGGTCAAGGGATTATTACGGGTGCGTCAATGGCTTTGATCGATTTCCATCCTCGACCAGAGGTCGCGTTGTGTGACGGGCCTCAGGCGCTGACACTCGACCAATTGCCGCGGTTACTGCGCTATGCGGAAACCGTCCGTACCGCTTACAACGACGCTGTTGGAGGATTCGATTGATCCGCAAGTGGTTGCCTGGTCGGGTTCGGGGATTGTGGGAGGGGAAGCGGTGCGGGTAGCTGCCCCCACCTGTTGCGCTACCAAATAATCAAAATTCCTTCAGGTAGTCCCCCAAGCAAGACCGCCGAAGGCGAACTCACACGCCACGCGATTCGCCCAAGTCCCTCAGAAACGTTGTAACGGACTGCCCTCGCATTGTAGGGCTCTCAGATGCGTAGCTAGGTGCCAAAGAACCTGGGCAGACAACCGAGGGAGGTGGCTCCCGAACGAACGTCGGTGCGTGCCATCTTTCAACTTACCCGTAAGCATCAGCGCGCACGCACCGCAGTGCGAAGAGGGAGTCACCTCCCTCGGTTGTCTGCAAGCCTTCAGCAAACCGGAAACTCACAAACCTCGAGATTATTGGCTCCCAGCGGGTACCGTTCTTCACACCCATTCCCAGCTTCGTGACTCCGACGCCTGCCAGGATTCTCGCCAATTATCCGGCACATCCGCATCATGCAAGAGCTGACCCGGTTCGAGATATTCGTAGAGCCGCGCAAAACTTCGAGTCGTAAGGTCATCAACCCGCCGGAACACGTGATGTGGACCCAGTTGGTTTGGATGTCTGAGACCGATGGCTGCAACTAACTCGAGTAACGCGTGCACGGTCCCCTCGTGGAAGTTCGCGACGCGATCTGTTTTGATGGAAACGTCCAAACCATGGACCAATGCAGACTGGTGTGTGGTAATCCCCGTTGGACAATGTCCCGTATTACAACGCAGAGCTTGAATACAACCCAGCGCCAGCATCATGCCACGTGCCGAAACACACGAGTCTGCTCCAAGCGCGATTGCTCGCGCCATGTGAAAACCGGTGAGGATCTTTCCGGCCGCGATCACGTGAATATCGTCACGCAAACCCACCCCCGTGAGCGCATTGTGTATAAAGATCCATGCGTCACGCGCGGGCATGCCCAACGAGTTCGAAAACTCGAGCGGAGCCGCACCGGTGCCACCCTCACCGCCGTCCACGGTGATAAAATCTGGCGTAATGCCCGTGTCCACCATCGCTCGGCATACGGCAAGAAAGTCGCGGCGGCGACCTACACACAGTTTGAACCCAATGGGTTTACCCAACGCCAACTCTCGCAGACGCGCCACAAACTCGAGTAACCCCACCGGCGTGTTGAATTCTCGGTGACCCGGTGGTGAGAATACCGTTTTAGCAACCGGCACGTTTCGAATGGCCGCGATTTCCGGTGTAACCTTTGGCGCCGGAAGCACCCCACCATGGCCCGGTTTGGCGCCCTGCGACAGCTTGAGCTCGACCATGCGCACAGATTCACGCGCCGCTTCCGATTGAAAACGGTCGGGATCAAACCCTCCATCCTCGCTGCGACACCCGAAGTACCCGGTGCCCACTTGCCAGATAAGATCGCCGCCATGTTCGAGGTGATACGGGGCGATGCCCCCCTCGCCCGTGTTCTGCGCAAATCCCGCTTTCCCCGCACCGGCGTTTAGGGCGAGCACCGCTCGTTTGGACAACGCACCGTAGCTCATGGCCGAGATGTTCAACAAAGACGCGGAATAGGGTTGCGTGCAACCCGGCCCGCCTATGGTGATGCGCGGTTCGTGTTCTAACCGTTCCTTCGGTGCCATCGAGTGCGCGCACCACTCATATCCAACTTTGTACACGTCACGCTGGGTGCCAAATGGTTTTGTCTCGAGTGCCCCTTTTGCACGCTGGTAAACGATACTGCGAAACTCTCGTTCAATTGGGAACGCATCAATATTGGATTCGATGAAGTACTGCTGTATTTCCGGACGTACCGCTTCAAGTACATACCGAATGCGTCCCAGAAGGGGGAAGTTTCTGAGGATCGTATGGGACCGTTGAGTGGCATCGTACACACCCACAATCACCAAGGGGCCAACAAGTAAAAACAGCCACAAGACGTTACGGGTCGTCACGAGACTCAGTCCAACGATGGCTGCCACCGCGACGGCGGATAGAACGTAAAACCACCTTCGGGCCACACCAACCTCCGCTATTTTGCAGGTAACGTTTTGATGAACGCGGTTGCTTCGTCAATCCATTTTGTCAGACTCTGCTTGGTTCGAAATCCGTCGGGATGCACATACACCATGCCGCGCAAAGCGCGTCCCGTGAAATCCATCTCCCTGGCATGCTTGCGCCGCAACACCTTGTCATATCGATCAGGCCCCACACGCAACATCAATTCGTCTTTGAGTACGCCGCAACACATGTGACCGTTCACCATGAATGCCAGGCCGCCGAACATTTTTCGTTCGACGACCCGCCACCTCTTTCCCAGAACTGCCCGGACGCGTTCGGCAACGTGTTCATCATATGCCATCGATCTCGTCCTTCGTTTAACTGACCCTGTCTCTACGCGAAATCCTATTACCCAAACGGATTCACGTCCGCCGTGCGACCGTAGCAGACCGGAACCGGGACATCAAGTAGTCGTAAGTAAACCGAGAGTTGACCACGGTGATGATAGAGGTGGTTCATCACCAAACTCCGTGCAAGACCAATCTTCGGCATAGTCGCGATTTCCACACCATCATTAGAGAGAACCCATTTCGCCATGGCCTGTTCGTCGTCCAGCGCATTGAAGCGTTCCTTGCCCACGACGATACTCTCTTCTAGTTTTTTGAGGATCTGTTCTTTCGATTCCGGATCGCCAGGCGTGAAATCATTACCTTTCACATCAAAACCGTCCATCTCGAGAAACGCACTGATGCCTCCCCAGATTCCGGCAATGTGAAGAGCGAGTTGCCCAAGTGTCATCGACTTTGCGTGCGGACGCCATGATAGTTTATCCGCGGGCACGGCCTCGAGCATACTCCGGGTCACCACTGCTTCATGATCTAACTCACCAATCATCGGATCGATTGCACGCATCGTAACGGTCATCACTTCCTCCATGTTACCAGTTGTTGGTTAGTCATTTCCCACGAACATCTACGTGTGTCACCCCATCGATTACTGAGAAAACTTCTTGTAAACCATCAGACGCGGCCCGCGATAGGAGTCTCCTTACTTTCTTTTCTAAACCTTCCACGATCTTGCCGCAGCGATCGACAATCTCCAGTCCCGCAGGCGTTATCCCCACCATGAACGAACGTCTATCATCAGCGTTGATGTTCCTGTCGATCAGACCGCGTTGTTCCATTCGATCTAGCATGCTGGTCATGGTGGTACGCCGAATGCCCAAGACGCGCACGAGTTCCCCCACGGCGCACGGTCCGTAACGCGCTACGTAGGAAAGGAGATGCCCTTCGGCGGCGGAGACGCCAATGTCCTTGAGCTGCGTCTCCATGTAAATCGAAACTTGACGCTCGGCCTTGTGAAGAGGCGAGAGAAGCCAACTTTTGTACGATTTCGGATGTGCCACTATCGGACTAAAATAGCGGCCGATGAACCCCCCGGGCAACCGTGCTCGTAAGGGATAATACGCTTAGATTCGTCACACGACGTCCAGATACAGAAACACCCACGGAGAACGTTCATGTTGAAACGACCAGCATCGGTACTGCTCTCAGCGCTTTTAGTCGCGTGTAACTCCGCACCGTCGCCCAGCGAGACGGTCGATCTCCTCATCGAGGCCGTACGTGAGGGCGACAGCGTGCAGGTCGCTCGTTTCATCGACCTCGCGCGAGTCTCAGAATCGGCGGTGGATCCACTGTTCCAGGCTGCGGCCATGATGGACGCCGCGGATCCGGATCGGTTTCGCGCCCAGACGGGGAGCAGCTCTTCTGGCAGATGATGCTTGATCCAGAATCACTGCAGCACGGCCCCATCGGACAAATCCTGGGCGACCGACCATTGCCTTTTGCAGAACTCGGCGACGCATATCAAGGTGTCACCGGCGAACGTCGCGACGGGGACGACGCAATCGTTTCTGTTGAACTCGATCAGGAATCGGCCGGGCGCACTTTCGTGCTCGACATGAGACTCGAAGAGAACGACGACGGCTGGATAGTTGTCTCGTTCGATAATCTCCAAGACGCCATCACCAACATGTTGGACGAAACCAACCGGTAAAAAGAAGTGAGCGTCAGTGTCCCGGCGAGTCTTTAGCGGCGGGCCCGCATCACGCATCCGCGGGTGGCCAACGTCGCGGTAGTATACGGCACGGTTACACTGTTGAGAGCGTGACCGGGCCGGTGAACTGCGGTTACCATCGGTGAATGGGGACATGTCCGTCTTCCCGGACCGAATCGCGGTGGAGCGTGTTATTTTTCCGCGATTGGCATCGTGATGCGCAAATTTTCCTCCTGGCCGGTCCTGCTCCTGGCGTTGTTGCCGTTGGTCGTGCTCTATCCGTTGGCAATCGTCGGTCTTTCAGAGTCGGGACTGACCGGTACCAACCTGGCATACAGTTTTACCAGTGTATTGTGGGCGAGTGCGTTGGCTGCGGTGGGATGGCTGGTAGCCGGTTGGATGCCGTGGGGAAAATGGAACGGGTTGTCGCTCTATGGATTGCATCTTGGTGGGGCAATCGTCTATGCCGTCGTGTGGTGGTTGGGGACCGCGCCGCTATGCGCGGCGGCAACATTAACCAGAGCATCCGCGACGCCGCGACCGGACCGTTTCTGTTCTGGAACATCTTGCTTGGCGTCCTGATCTACGGCGTGTGCATCGGTTTATTTTACGCAGCGCGGTCGCAAGAGGAGGTGCGTGAGCAGCGGTTGCAAACAACGCGTGCGGAGGCGGTCGCCACAC
>JAZDDD010000104.1:0-4675 GCA_036679545.1 Gemmatimonadota bacterium
AATCCGGCATTCGACTTCAACAGCGCCACCTGTACGTTGGAAACCGGCGAGCCCACGGGTACCACCGCGGGCACCGGCGTAACCGGGGTCCAAGTGGTGCTCGGACAAACCACGACCTGCGTGTTCATGAATACAAGTCGGCCGGTTGGACCACCGAGTGGCGAATTGCGGTTGCAGAGGGATAGCGGTTAAACCATTCACCGGCGCGTGGATCGCCGGTGCGTCGCCGCTTTGGTAACGGGCAAGCCCTTGAGGCTGGGACGTCGGTCTAGTTACGACCTGCCACGAAGCGATGGACTCGTGCGCCCCATACAAGCGACCAATCCCCATCGACGCTGGTCTCCTCAATCCATAGAACGCCGTCGTTTTCGAGACGTTCGATGCGAATGCGATTCTCGGGGGCGCCGGTCACATCGGGAGCATAGAAAACAAATCCGTTGTCCGTGGTTTCTCCATAAAACAGATCAGCTTGGGCGGCCGAATCGGAAGCCAACCGAAGCATTTCGAATTGTTCTCTCATTGTGTTCCATGTGAGATGCGCAAACCGTGTTGCTGATTGGGGATGCCCACGCACTCCCGCAAAAAGCAATACAGAACATCCGCCAAGAATGCGAAACCCGGTTAGGGCCGTCGGCCCTCTCCTGCCGCTTTCCAACGTTCCCACCCAAGGCCCGGACAGAAACTCGTAACTGCGGAACTGTGGGAGAACGCAGCGATCACCCGCTGCAAATGTGTGGGCGGGCCCGCCCGAGCCGTCGAGGCGCGGGGCGTTTGCCAGTCGTGTAAACTCCATGATCCATTGATGAGACCAGGTTGCTCCTCCGTCGGAGGAATACGCATCGTCCCAACGCAGCGTCGTACGTGTGATATCGGCAAACGTGTAACGTGACGTCACCTCGTTACCGTCGTCGTCAGTGACGCTCGAAAAAAACTCACCACGACCATTTTTAAAATTCCCCTCGAGACTGGACGATCCAGATCGATCGTTTCTCGGCCAGTTGAGCCACAGAATCCATGCGTTGCGGACCGGGTCGAAGTATCGGAGACTAAATCCCTTGATACTCGACTCATCCCACAGCTCAAGTACGGCTTTTCCGTTCAGCACCGAGTAAATCTTGGCATTTGCGGAGTAGGTGTCCTGCCAGGAGAGGTCTTGCCTCGTTCTCAAATTGACACCCC
The DNA here is from genome assembly GCA_036679545.1 of Gemmatimonadota bacterium. Lineage (GTDB taxonomy): Bacteria > Gemmatimonadota > Gemmatimonadetes > Gemmatimonadales > GWC2-71-9 > JAZDDC01. The sequence goes on from JAZDDD010000104.1 coordinate 1,180, forward strand.
ACTCACCCACCCAGAATTCAAAATCCTGGACGGGGAACGTAATCCGCGGTGCAAGCGAGTCCGGTAGCTGTCCTGCAGCTTGTGTGGAGAACAAGATCATAAAGAGGGTGAGGTGTACTGACGATCGCATCAGTCGAATCTCCATCCTCAATCTCGCATTTCGGGGCGCATTTCTTGGTCGCAAGACGTTGTCAGTTGTTTGAATCCGATATGTCTTGAAAAATCTGAATACGGTTTCCATCGGGGTCACGAATAACGAATGTCAGGGCCCGCAAACGTTCGTCCACAATGACACGTTCGTCAGCATCGACGCCCAAGCGAATGAATCGCTCGTGCTGCGCACGCGCATCTGCAACAAATAGACCAACCTTGACAAATCCTTGCGTGTCGAACGCATGCGCACCGTCCGGCAGGAGCTGCGCCACTTCGACCGACCCCACCCGCTCAATGAGTTCGACCACAACCGGCCCATTGCGAACGATACGAGCCCTTGCCCGGCCATCACGGGATTGAACATCTCGAATCGGGACAGTCCCAAACACCAATCGATACCAGTCGGTGCTTGCCTCCAGGTTGGCAACGGACACCGCCCAGAACGCCGGAGCCTCGACCGTGAGAGCGACATCTGTGGGGTGTGATTCGATACCTTGGGCGGACAAAACGCCGGTGAGCGTACCAAAACACGCACCGACCAGTCCCAAAGTCCGAGCACCGGCAATGGCCAATTTGATCATCAGTTAGATGTTACGTCGTACCGTGCTCCCGGCAAGGACCGCGACGTTGTCAATCTGATGACGCGGCGCCGATTGTCGTGGCGTAGCGGATCAGTATCAATAGAATCGAAATGATACGATATCAGATACAAAGTCCCGACGACCACCAATGTCCCGATGCCGTTTTATAAAGAACGGAGCCTCCCGAGTAACCCAAAGCCTGCTTATCGATCCATTGGCCGCACGCTCTTCAATAACCCAACACTCGCATGACCTTCCGGCACCGAACGAAAGTGTCTCTCGGCCAACAACTTCGTGTTCCACCAAGGCCGTGACGACACTGCCGCCCCGACGCGGCTGCATCTTTGGGATGTAAAAGATAGTTCCCACCGGCAAAGGCAATAGCGCCGCATAGGTTGGAGAAAACCCTAGGTCGTCAAACATCCCGCGGTGTTCAAAGACGCCGGTCATTCGGACTGGTTCGCCGCCCCGCAGCGGTATTCTGGTCCAATCATATCCCGACGTATCGGTTCGCGCCGCCAGAAACTCTTCGCCCCAAGCGAAGTAAGGCGAATAAAAGCCTTCCAACGCCATACTGTGCGCATCAATGATCCGGTGGTCAACGATGACGGCACTTGGTGACGCAATGAGGTTTACGACACTGATCTTGTCAACCGAATCGAGTGTGAATTGCCTGACTTGATTGAAGAATCGGCCAAAGGCGCTTCGGTACTCAACTTCGTACGGGGAAAAATCGACGGGATCCAGCCTGGCATCGCCGGGAAGAATGATCAGCGTATCCAGGTCTTGTGCACGAGCGGGCATCACAATTGACATTGATCCAATCCCAAAAATGAGCATGGACATCGTCACTTTCCAACGCGGACGGTTCGTCACGGTCAAACCCCTTTTCCATGTGGGAACTGGTGTAGAATCGGGACCACGGTGACTCGAAAGGGCGTTTTAGTCCATGTCGGGGGCATTACGTACATGTTATTTGGGGCTTAACGACGGACAACTTCATGCCACCCTACTACTTGCAAGCCGACCAACGGTACGGGTCATGCGTTTCAGGGACGCACTAAGGGCCCTATATTTCACATATGCGACCAAAAGAGACCGGCATTCTCGTCGGCGATTTCACTTTCATCGCCGCAAGCGGAGAACTCTCTCGTGGTGAGGAAGTACATCGGTTGAGACCCCAGGCGGCTCGCGCGCTCGCGACCTTAGTTGAGCGGGCGGGTCAAGTGGTCAGTCGCGCCGATCTACAGCGGATTGTCTGGCCCAATACGAAAGTGGAATACGACCTGAGCCTCAACGTTTGCATCCGCCAAGTTCGATCCGCGCTGGGCGATGACGCTGAATGCCCGGACTACATCGAGACACTACCCCGTCGCGGTTACCGTCTCATTGCGCCGGTGCAACCGGTACGTGAAGCAGCCGTCCCCCACACCAGTCGCAGAACACGGCGATGGCCGGCGGTTGCGGCCATTGGTTTCGCGCTGGCCGCCGCAATCATCTTTTCCTCGACAGGCCGGCGACAGGAGATACGCATCGCCATTTTACCGTTCGAGTTGATCGCAACGGATCAAGACCTGGAGCACATTGAATACGGTGTTGCGGAAGAGTTAATCACGGTACTCGCCAACATCCAACCGGACCGTTTGGCGGTGATCGGGAAACAATCCTCTTTCGGTCTTGCCGAGCAGGGACTTCACCCGGCTATCATCGGTGAACGACTCGACGCAGACTTCATCATTGAGGGAGCGGTGCGCCAAGTCGCCAATCGCTTTCGTGTTACTGTGCAACTGCTGGACGTTTCGCGCGACACCTATGCATGGTCGCAGAGTTTTGACGTGAATGCCGCAGAACTCAGCCTGTTGGATCGGAGACTGACAGCCAGCGTCACGCAAGCACTTCAGGATCGACTGGGCATCGTGCCCAACAACATGCCCGTGTTCTCCTCTAATCCGGATCCGGATGTGCGCGAAGCCCTACTGCGTTCGCGCGTGCTATTGGCGAAGTTTTCCCGACCCGATGCGCATGAGGCCGTTCAGATCTTGACATCTACCTTGGTGCGCGACTCTCTCGATGCCGATTTGCTTGTAAACCTTGCGGCCGCACACCTACAACTCGGCGAACTCGCTGATGCGGACCAAGCGCTCGCACAAGCACGTGCAATCGATCCCAATGCCCGCGATCTCGACCACACCGCCGGCCAAGTCGCCCTCTTTGGCCACGGGAAACCGCTGCTCGCGCTCGAACACCTGGAACGCGCCATTGCACAGCAACCCGGCGCCGCAGATTTACATCGAATATATGCGTTCGCGCTCGTTGCCAACGGGCAAGCCGACCAGGCCGTAGCACATGGCGAACGCGCGTTGGACCTGGACCCAGTTTCTAGTACCGCCCGCGGGGACGTGGGTTGGGTCTACTACTATGCGTCTAGATACGCGGACGCGGAGCGGGTTTGTCGTTCGACGCTGGAGCTGACTCCGGAATCTGTCTCAGCCCGTGAGTGCGCGGTGTTGGCGGCAGCGCTCGCCGGACAGATTCACCGAACGGCGGATCTCATACCGGAACTGCTGCCATCGTTAATGGCAACTGACGACGACATCGCCACGATGACCCGCGCGGTACAAAACGGGTATGCGGACAGCCTATGGCAATGGCTCCTTGGCAGTGATGAACGCTTGGCCCGCCTGGGCCTGGTTCAACAGGCGCGCGTATTCGCGTTGGCTGATCGCGACGACGACGCCTTGCACTCCTTGATGTCCGCCGCC
>JAZDDD010000105.1:0-10255 GCA_036679545.1 Gemmatimonadota bacterium
CACTGATTTCGACGCGTTCTTGTATGTGCGAGGCCCTGACCTAGAGCGCGAGAACGATGACAGTGGCAGTCAATCCCACGCGAGAATTGGTTTCCAAGCCCATGAAAGCGGTACCTATCGAGTGATCGCAAGTTCGCTGACGGGGCGGCTTGGTACCTATACGCTGCGTTCTCGAAAACTCGTATTTCCAGACCTCACGACACTAGCCACAGGGGGCCGGACACTCTTAAGGGACAGCGTGTTCGCCGGAGAGTGGTCTGCTAACGACCCGACATTCGACACGCTGGTGGTGCAAGCGTGGCACTTCCATGCCAGTGAAGGGGACTCGATCAGCCTAGTGATGTCAGTGTCTCCAAACGTGTTTGGCGCCCGTCTTTACGTATTCGGTAGCGGAATGGTAAAGGAGGAAGGTCTGATCAACCGTAGTGGTAATATCCGCGCCACGTTCTTAGCCCCCGCCACCGGTGAGTATCGGGCCATTGTTAGTTCGCTTCCAAGCGAGGCCGGGTGTTTCAGACTCTTACTCTCCCACGGGCAAAGCCCCATAAGGATGTCAGAGCCCGATTGTGAAATGGAGCGTTTCCGACGCCTGACGCCAGAACATACACTGAATGTTCCAGATCGCCGCGGCACCGGTTGGCACCTGGCAACGTCTTGGGACTTGACAGGCGAACAGCGAGATGCCGAAGGGCGACCGTTGCAAGCATGGGTGTTATATGGAGAACCAGGTGATTCTCTAACCGTAGATCTGATCTCCGATGAGTTCGATCCTGTGCTTTACGGGTTCGATGCAGACAGGGATTATGCGACGATCAACGATGACGGGGCGGGTTCAAATGATTCTCGTCTGCTGATTCGGTTCCCCAAAAGCGGCCGGTACCAATTGATCGCAAGCACGTCCGAATCAAGGCCGCTCCGAGCGAACCGGAATTGTTACACACTGATCCTTTGGCAGCGTCGATCTACAGAATCAAACCGACCCGCGATTCGAAGGCCGTGTGAGAGTTTTCGACCTATAACCAAAGTGACCGCTGAGGGATCGCTCGACACCGGTGTTGTTGTTCTTGGCGAACTCCGCACCACCGCAGACAGAGAGCGCGTCGTCGCGGGGTGGGAGTTGGATCTGACAACCTGGCGCCCCAATCGGCCGATGGTGATACGGCTGCATTCTGACGATTTTGATCCTAGGCTTTATGTAGTTGACCTGAAGTTGGGTCCTTTTGGCACCAGCGTGGACACGGATGGTGCGGACAGATGCAACGGCGCGCTCGTCGCTCTGGAACGCCCGTCTCGATATCTGATTGTTGCGGCGGTGGATTCGAGCGATTGGCAAACAGGTAACTCGTTTCGCATCCATGCTTCCGAACGACGCAAACTCGAAGCGCCGCACGATTGCGTTCACTTTCTGCGCTCTTTGGTCTCCGAGGAAACTTTAGCAATAGGGACGATGGACTCGGTGCCGACGACATTGGAGTTGCGTCAGGCTGGAACCGGGACGTCGAAGAGTTATGGCGCGGGAGTCAGAGTGAATGGGCAACCGCAAACACGTCAGGGAGTCCTGACGCCCGAAGAGCCACGAAAATCATACTTCGTGGGACTCGGCAGGTTGGAAACAGCATCGATCACGTTAACGTCTCAGGATTTTGACGCCCACGTAAGCGTTATCGGACGGGACACGATAGTCAGCGCGGACGACGGGGGTGGAGGGTGCAACGCACGGCTCGTTCTCGACCGCGGGACCTTGGAGGCGCTTGGAAACCCAGTCCACGTTGTTGTCACCAGTTTCCGCCCGCGTGTCGAGGGGGCTTACCGATTGAACATTGCTGCCCAATCGAACGAGTTGGTCAAGGGTATGTGCGACGACGTGCACACCGATTTCAGACGTCTGTCCGAACTCGAAGCGCGTGACCGCGAAATCCGTGTGGATGACCTAGCCTCCGGTCAGCTCACGGTCAATGATAAGCAACTCAACGATGGTACATACGTCCAGGCGTGGACCCTCAGCGCGGCAAAGGGCGACACCATGACCGTTGATCTACGATCAGACGAGTTCGATTCGTTCTTGCACGCCGCCGGTCCCGGCATCTACACGCTTACTGACGACGATGGTGGTGGGAGATGCGATGCGCGAATCACGTGGGTTGCGCCCAAAGCCGGGTGGTACCGGATTGTTGTGAGTACGATTTCGATTGGACGAACCGGTGCGTTCGAGCTGACTGCTTTCAACGGAACGCCACCGCCCGTTCGGGCCGGGGAGTGCAATATACGTTCACCGAACCGATAGCTTCGCTGCTAATTCCCTGACTTGCTGGCTCGGCGCTTCGCTCGCTCGATTTGTGGATCGGTTAGTCCGAATTGATCGGTCCCGATTCGGCGATTATTGATAGCATCGACTCCGGCTGTATCCTCCCCAAGCTCACGCCAGAGATAGTCCAAGAGTTGGATCCGTTCAGGTTCCGTCAATTCTTCCCCCTGAAGTGTGCCACGTAAGAGCATCGTTAACCCGGCCATCTCGCGTCGTTGGCGAATAGCATCCGCCTCTGCGTTTCTGGCACGATCTCGTTCGGTGGCTGCAAGCGCCAATGCATTTTCCAGACGAGCGGAATCCGCCTCAAGGCGGACAACGGCTGCATCCGCTCGTTCCGCTTCGGATTCGGCGCGTTGAGCTTCGAGTTCGGCACGTCTCGCCTCACCGCGGGCACGGGCAGCTTCGCGACCCGCTATTCCTCCTAGACCAGTGGCCACGACAAATGCCACAAAGGCAACCACCGCAAACCACCGTACGAGTTTGTTCCGGGCCCGCAACTTTCGTTCGAACGCATCCTTCGCCTGCGCACTCTCATCGAGAAACGCCATGGCCGTGGTGAACCCCGAGTGATGTCTCTTACCCCAATCAGGGTTCGGTTGGTTTTTCTCTCTCCATTTGAGGGCCGGTTGCAAGTCCTCGTCGCGCCACAACTCGCCGCCTTCGCCGAGATCCCGAAGCCTCGCGGCCTCCGCAAGTCGTCGATACAACTGGGCAGATTGCGCTTCCTCGTCCGCCCAGCGATTTAACCTTTTCCAAACCCGCATCAGGCTCTCGTGCGAGATGTCAATGACGTCGTTTGGACCCAGCGGTTTCTCATGTTCCTGCACCGGCGGCATGATGAACGACCGACTTGGTTTTCGAAACACATCGAGCACAGCAATCGTTTCATCCAGCTCGGCCCGCGCGATCTTACAAAGTGTGCCGAGTTTCGTGGGACGCCGGACCCCGCGCGCGTCAGTGCCCTTGTCCGTGAGAGCCTTAAATACCTTTTCGCAAATCGCCCGTTGACGATCAGTCTGCAACTCGGCAAACGCTTTTTCCGCGTGTAGGTCCAAAGCGCGTGTCATGGTACCGATATTTTCGTAGTGCTTTAGCTCCAGTGGCGTGCCACGACCTCCATGTGTCCAAGCCGCCCAAGTCCGGTTCAAGGCATGTTGCAAAATCGACAATTGATCGGGGTCATCACCCACGTCGTTCACGAGTCGCGTGAGCAAGACGGGAGATATTATCGCGCGGCCCACGGCAATCGGCTCTTTGACCGCCTCACGCCGTTCGTCTCGAGCCAGGCGCGGCACGAGGTATTGGCCCGCATTAAATGCTTCGGGAAGACCCGGAAACTGCGAACAATCCCCCAAAAAGTCAGATCGCATCGTGATCGCTACGTAAACCGGAACGCCGACCTCTTCTCGCACTTGAAGCAGAAGATTTACGAACTCGAGTGATTCGGCGGCGATCGAACTTGCGTCCTTGGTAGACCGCAGCTGCTTGAATCGAAACAATTCTTCGAATTGATCCGCCACAACCAAAAGGTTGACGTCGCCTTTTGGATAAGCCTGCTTGTAGATGTCGATCAACCCGCGAGAACTCATTCGTAGTGTGGCGTTAACCAGCTGGTCCAACGACACACCGCGACTCGTGTAATTGCTGAATAAAACGCCTGGCCGGGCCAAAGCCCGCGACATCGCACCGATCGGGTCGCCTCCGGGGCGGAACTGAGCCACTCGCCACGCCGTGCCAGCCTTAGACATAAAGCCCCGATGCAACGCAGGCCTCAAGCCGCAATTGACCAAAGAAGACTTGCCACTGCCCGACGCTCCAACAACGGTGAGGAAGTGTGTTTCTGCGAGCTTGTCGACCATCGCGTCGACCTGGTTCTCGCGACCGAAGAAAAGATGCGCCTCGTCCTCTGCAAAAGGGCGAAGACCGGGGAAAACGTACTCAGACGGTGGCAGAGAGGTTCTCAAACTAGGGCCTCTAAGAACTCCTGGAGTTTTGCCTCGGATATGCCATCGAAACCGTCAATCACGTTCGGTTCCGCGAGGGCAAGCGATTCATCTTTGTCGTCCGTTCTCGGTTCTGCCAGAAACGTGTAGATGGCTTGAAACGGATCATCCCGAGTGGCGTCGAAACGACGCATATCAGACTCGTGCAGTTTTCTCCACGCTTCGTCCCCGGCACCGTAGTAGACGAGTACCGCATCGCACGTCGACAGCAAGCCGTTGTTGGCTTTTCTCACGGCCGATGAATCCCCCTCAAAAACCGGTATGTCTACTTCAAACCCACGATCGATGAGGAGTTTTCGGAGTGGAATGGTAGCAGACCGATCTCGTTGATCACATATCAGGTAAATCAGCTTCTTACGCCGAGCGTCTCCGTTGGTCCTCGACGCCGCATCCGAGGTTTCCAACAGCCTCAGAGTGCGATGCATCGTCGTTTTGAAACTCTCAAAATCCCCTGTGATCAAATCTGCGCCGAATTGTGCCTCTGCGTCCTCGTGCAGAGATCGGATGAACGCCGCTTGTTTCGGATTGTTCGCGGTGATTCCACGCGGTGTCCAAATGATTCGTCTTAGCTTAGCCTCTTTGCAACGTCTTATCGCCGCCTCGTTTTGCAAAACAACGACCGATTTTCGACTTGGTCCATCAGGAACGACACCCGAACTCGACCCCACGAGGTGGATAGACATGTCGCTTTGCGCAAGTAGTGCGTCGATCTCCGCCACATACTCATCTTCATCGCTGGAGAGTCTCCGATCGGGAACGACATGATACCCGTGAATTTTGAGTTCGGTCTCGAGCCTCTCACGGTCATCGCGCTGATCTCTGCTACACTCTGAGAGAAACACGGTCGCCTTGGATCCATCCGCAGTCGCCGTTGCGATATCAACCAGACCGACCGAACCATCAGTATCCGCTACATCATGCCCATTTTTTTCCAACCGCTGAATCATCTGCGAGATGTCAAAAGCCAACTTTGTCAGCTTGATGACGTACTTCTGCGCTAACTCCGGAATACCCAGCTCTGGATCGAGTTCGATCGGAGCTTCCCCTTCGTCTTCATCCGCCATAATTGTGTAGAATCGATAACCCAGGACCTCATGGAGCACCTCGGGGAGGCCGTCCTGGTCATCGATCGGAGTCTTGATGACCTTAAACACCCGCACTTGATCATCGATGGAAAGGCCGCCACAGTTCTGTGCGGTTTCGCAGAACCCCCTGATTTCTTTGTTGCACCATTCGGACTTGAGATAACGCGGTGTCAGGATCGAAATAAGCACGGCTGTCGTGGAAAACGCCTCCTCGATCTTTGCACCAAATTCATCATTGCCCTGAAGTTTTTTGTCTCTCCAGATCGCAGCATCTTTACCCAACCGAGTGCTCAGCACGTTTGCCAGAGATTCGTGAAAACGTGTGACCCACCCAGTTTGTTGTTGCGTTACGCTTCTGTTATCCAGATGGGCGTAACTGATAAAGACGTCATGCGCGTAACTCACGGAGCCCTCCCCATGCTGCGCGGGACGGTCAGTTCACACCACGACGTTCGCCAGGGGCAAACCCGCGCGCGATTGGCGTCAACGTGAGTGGGAAGTTTGCTACGAAAGGCAAACGGCCAGAAACCCTCTAGAGACTTCATGCGATCCTCGCATCAACGCGCGTCGAGGGTGTCGTGCGCCGGTCACGGTGGATCCGAACCTCATGTTCGGTCTACCTAACCTTACAACTACCTCGGCAACCGGCGGCATCTACACCCTAAATCATTAACCTACTTTAGCTTTGGGGCAAGGGAGGCCAACGTGTCGGGGCTCACATCCCTGAGGGAATACTCCATCGCCCGCTCGGCTTGTGATCTCGGGTTTCCCGCGCTACCACGCTTCGTGCTCATCGGCATTCGGGAAGTGTCCCGGTGCTCCTTAAACGCGCTTGTGCCTGCTCGACCAACTCACTGATCTGGCCGCGTTGCCTTGCCAGTTCTTGCTGGCGCGTCAACGTTTCCCCGCGGAGCGCACCGGATCTCCAAAGCCTAAAGTATTTGGGGGCTTTGACTGTTAAATCGACCCGCAACCGTCTCGTGGCATCGCGCAACGTCGCGAGCGGCGTCCGTGGGACATCACCGTCATTGACAAAGTAGAACCAAAAAAGGCGATCGCGCAGCACCGACCAGTGACCACCTCGCGAGGTGGGTCGGTTCAGTTGTTCTAACGACGTGGGAAGTCTCCGTTCCGCGCCCCACAACTGCTTTTCGCTGAGTGTGACGATAGGTTCGAGTTCCGCAGCCATTCCTCGCTGGGCGAGAAAATCGGGTGGTACCGGCGCGTTCAGTAGCCTGGCCGCGAGTGAGAGCGACACATGCATCCAGATGGTCACGTTGGAGCTTTCGTAGTCGGTGCGCATCGAATGCCAGTCCCACAGGTCCGCGAACTTCTCGACGATCAGTGCAATATCTATGATTTCGAGGAGACCTCCTGCCAAACCGTGGCGTTTGAGGGCGTGAAGCGAACTGTGTAGCAGGAGGTCAACCGGGTGCAGACCCTTCACGGTGGTTTCCCCCACTCGCACTGGACGCGCCCGCTTCCACATCTCGTCACGCCGGTGGTCCGAGAGGTCGCTCAACGATCCAGGCGTTCTGTGGATTTCAATCATGACGGATGTCCCTGATCGTTCGAGCACCCGCACATTCGGTGATGGGCCCGGCACGCCATTGGGATATCGTGCGGGATATTGGAATCCGTCATTGAGTAACTCAGTGAGTGCATCGTCAAAACGTTCTGGTCTAACCCAAACATCGATATCCGATGACGGGCGCAGGGAAGGATCGGGATAGGTCGTATGCGCCAAAACAATCCCCTTCAGAAACAACACGTCAATACCACTGCGTCTGAAGACTGCCGAGAGGGCTCCAACTGTGGATCGATACTGTAGCGAACGCATCACCCACGTCCTTCGCGACGCGGTCAATCGTTCGAGAACGTGTTCGGGAACGGCTGGTTGAAACGGATGAGTCGAGATGCGGTGGTGGAGATACGGGTGCAGGTTCGGTTTCACCAACCGGAAAACATGCTCCCACACCGATGGTTCCCAATCCTCGACACTCGGCTCATGTGGACGATCGAGGCTAACTAGCGACAGCACGAGCTGTCTAGCGGAGTGTTTCGTTGATGCCGTCACAAATGAAATGTGTTATGACGAGTCACTCGAGTGGTCGGCCGTTGCAGCGAGGACCTCCCGGAGTGCGTATCGCATTGCCTGCCCCAGCAGCTCTGGCGGATGTTTCTGAAGAAACGGCTCCGGCGGATCGACATAGAGCCAAAAGACCTCCATGCATTGCGCATCGGTCAGTTCGTCAATCCAGTCGGTAGACGCGGGATTTGGCGAAGGTGGTTTCATGTGATCGATCCCGTCATGGCGGTAACGTCGCCCGACACGGGTCGGACGGCAATACGATCCCGGAGCCAATCCCAGTTCACGAAAACCAGCAATAACGGCATCGCCGGAAGTGTGAGATTCAAGGTGAACACAATGCCCAGGTGAAATGCGAACGCCGCGGGCACCAACACTCTCCTGGCAGTCCGGGAAAACATGACGGTCACAAAGCTTGCCTCGAATATAATCGTGCCGGCGGCGGCGATCATATTGAGCGCGGGGACTGACGCGACCCAAGCGCCCGGTCGTGTAAAGACGGCCGTGTCTGGGACCTGGCTAAGGTACAGGAACCAATGGCGCATGTTCTCCGCTGAGATCCAGGCCAGGCCGGAAGTTTCCAGTTTGGCGATCGCTGAAAACAGGTACATCTGGCAAACGAGCAGTTGAATGAGCCTCAATTGCCAGGAGTAGTCTGCCGACAGATCGGGAACGTGGTCCGAACGTCGGTGCGGCCGAAGCGCGAGGCTGTCACCACAACGAGACAGGGACAGCAAGACAAGACTGGGGACCGTGATCGTTAGCCCCCTAATTCCAGGTGACGGTGTCCAGATAATACTTTCGAGCGGAGCAAGGTGGTAAAGTAGCATCCCGGCAACTGCACACGCGACACGCGGGAAAACACCCAATAACGCGGCAAACAACGCCACGATAGCCATCCAGTACAACACGCTCTCGAAAGCCGCATGTCCAGGGAAGAGCAGGTACCTCCATTGCCAGGAAGGAAGAACGGCAGACCAGAATGGGTCGGGGAGCCCCGATATAGCGGGGTAGTCCCGGGAGAGGACGATCCATAGTCCTTGGCTTGCCACGACAATCCTCGCTACCGCAAGGTTGTGGCGAGAACCGTGCGCATACCAGAAGTCGTTCCACCACGTCCGCGCGGCGTTCACGTCACGGTCTCAGTTCCCGCGGGAATTGGAAGACCAGGCGTCTTTGTCCCCCCTCCGACGGCCCGAAATCAACGTCCCATGTATCCTCAACGAGTTGTAATACGACAAATGGTGTCGGTGGGATCGCCCCTGGTTCGTTCCAATATCTTCGGTGCAGGAAGTGGCTCGGTGCCGCAAGCGGACCGAGGAATCTGTTCAAGTACCCCACCGAAGCACCGGTGATCGCTCGTGTACGTGCGGTGTTCACGCCGTTAAGCAGGAACGCTCCAACACTGTCTTGTGCGTCGGGTGAGAGCGTCGGAAAGACACGTCTGAACCAGGAGATCAGTTCCTCAGATTGGAGTGGTTGCCACGCCCGGTAGTCGATGGGGTACTCACGACCGTCGGTATCAACGGCCACCAGCGCACGCGTGGTTGTCACCTGCGGTTGAACGTACTGGAACATGGGCCAGGCCTCGAACGGCCATAAGCTTCTTCTGGTCAACCCAGCAGTGAAACTGATGCCGAGCGCGACCGCAAGCAGGATGTTTGACGCGATGCGGCGTGCAGAGTCGCCGCGCCCGCCCCGTTCCACAAAGGCAACGACCATTGCGGCGCCCAGAAACATCAACCATGCGGCCGTGGCCACTATACTGGTCACGCCCATGCGTTCTTTTTCAACTTGTCACGCAGCGTCAAGCGAACACTGCCCCCCAAACAGTGCAGCCGCCATTCCTCACCTATTCGTTCCACCCGACCGACTTGACCCGTGCCGTCGGTCCGTTCGTATCCAATGACGGTGCCATACCGAACTGGGCGCTCGGCGTCGCGGAGCGGTTCGTGGAAAAAAGGGTGGATGCCTGCTAGGAAATGCCATACTCTTTCGACATCCCACTCAGCGAAATTCACCATGGCAGCCATTGGCTTCACGCGCGGGGCCTTTGTTACCAGGGTTTCGTCTTGCGGCGTGAAGTGTCGTTCACCCCTCTCAACCATGTCAACGGCCTCGCGCAATGCGGCTGCACCGCGGACCGCCATCTCGGCGTGCAGAGGGATCACGTTGAACCCTCGCCGCAGTTCCCACTTGTCCTGTATCACGATTTCTCCTGCATCCGCGTCGTTCGCGGCAACGTGCACTGTCACGCCGACGTCGCGGTCATCATGGTAGTATGTCCAAAAGTACGGATTGGGGCCGCGGTGTCGTGGAAGCAACGAGGCGTGGAGGTTGAAGGCGCCATAGCTTGGCACCGTCAGAAGTGTGGGATCGAGAATCCAAGGGAAGGTAGCAATGCAGATGACATCCGGTTGTATTTCATTGAGCATCGCCACGATCGCCTTGTCTCGACCCGACTCGGCTTCGATTGTGAGAATACGTTTTTCCGTTGTGAAGTGTCGCACGGCGTCTCGAGGTTTCATCCTCATTGCGTGTGCGGTTCGCCGCAGCAACCGCCGGACGGTGGAACCGGTTGGTCGTGGCCGGACGACCGCCGCAATCTCATGCGTTTCGCCGACTGCCTCGATCGATTTCAACGCGATCTCACCACCAGCGGCGAAGAAAACCACTTTCATCGGCAAGCTTGCGTCCGGGTCCGTTCACGCCCACAATGAGCCATGGTCGGTAGTGTAATGTCGCAACGGTGCTTTCGGAATGATGGGAT
>JAZDDD010000106.1:0-7670 GCA_036679545.1 Gemmatimonadota bacterium
AGGATGTGTTTCGCATCCGCGAGGTAACTGACGACCTGTTCGGCGGCAGCTTGTGTAAGGCTACATTCGTCCACCAGCCATTGGCGTGCCCGGTCTGGGGTCTCGAGCAGTGCCTCGACTTCGTGCCGTAGGTCCGACACCGCCGTCGACAATTCCTCACTGCGAGAGGGCGCCTCACCAAACCAAAATGGTATGGTGGGTGGTTCTCCCCGGGCATCAGCAACCCGTACGGTTCCTGATTCAATCTTGAGAATACGCCACGACGCGTTTCCGAGCTGGAAAATGTTGCCTGCCATGCTCTCGATGGCAAAATCCTCATTCACGCTGCCCACGTATATTTGCTCAGGTTCCAGTATCACCCGGTAGTCAGCGTTATCGGGAATGGCACCACCCGCGGTGATTGCGGTCAGTCTTGCGGCGCGGCGACCCCGCAGTTTTCCGTTGACACCGTCGTAGTGTACAAACGCGCCGCGTCTTCCCCTGCGTGTGGCAAAACCCTGCGCCACCATTTCAACCACCTGGTCAAAAACGGCGCGTTCGAGCTTAGCATAGGGCTGTGCGCGCCGAATCATCGCGAACAGTTCATCCTCATCCCACTCTTCACAGGCAGATTCGGCTACGATCTGTTGCGCCAACACGTCCAGTGGCGCTTTGCTCTGAATGAGTCTGTCTAACTCGTTCTTGCGGACCACTCGGAGCATCGCCGCGCATTCAATCAAGTCATCGCGCGACACGGGAAACACGCGGCCCTTGGGTGTTCCCACGACTGTGTGCCCCGACCGCCCGACCCGTTGCAATAACGTAGAAATCCAACGTGGCGACCCAATCTGGCAAACCAGATCGACGTGTCCGATGTCTATCCCTAATTCCAGCGAGGCCGTCGCAATTAAAACGCGGAGCTGACCGCTCTTCAGCCGTTGTTCCGCGTCGAAGCGGCGTTCCTTTGACAAGCTGCCGTGATGGGCCGATACGACTTCTTCCCCCAACCGTTCGCTCAGATGTTTCGCGAGACGTTCCGCGAGACGACGTGTGTTGACGAAAATCAAAGTCGTGCGGTGTTCCTGTATGAGGTCGGTGAGACGTCCGTACAATTCTTCCCACACTTCATGTGACATGACGGCTTCAAGTGGCGATTTTGGCACTTCGACGGCCAGGTCCATCTCGCGTTTATGTCCACGATCGACAATGGCGCAGGCGGATGAGTCCGATCCGTCATGCCGATCGCCACCGACCAAATAGTTCGCCACATCCTCAATGGGTCGTTGTGTTGCCGAGAGACCGATCCGTTGCAACCGTCGCCCCGCCGCGTGTTCCAGCCGTTCAAGCGTCAACGACAAATGCGCTCCGCGTCTCGATCCGAGAATGGCGTGAATTTCGTCGACGATGACCGTCCGCACGGTCCGTAGCATATTCCGGCTTCGTTCCGCCGTCACCATCAGGTACAGGGACTCCGGTGTGGTCACCAAAATGTGCGGTGGTCTCCGCAACATCGCTGCCCGCTCGCTTGCCGGTGTGTCTCCGGTGCGGACGGCGGTACGGATTGGCGGCGGTTCGATCCCACGTTCACGCGCCAAGTTCTGAATCCCGCTCAACGGGGTGGAGAGATTGGCGAAGATGTCGGACGACAGGGCTTTCAGCGGGGAGATGTAAACGACGGTTGTTTCGTCCGGCAGCTTGCCCGTTTCGATACCTTCTCGAAAAAGACGGTCGATTGCCGTTAGAAACGCCGCGAGTGTCTTGCCCGATCCTGTCGGTGCGGCAATGAGCGTGTGTCGATTATCTTGAATCTGGGGCCAGCCAAACTTCTGCGGTTCCGTTGGCTCTCCCATGGCGGTAGAGAACCAATCGGCGACGATCGGATGGAAACGATCAATTGACATTTCTAAATGTACGCGAAAGTACTAGGGGGTGTTTTGGTGGGTGCTGGTTGGATTTGGTTGTTGGCCACAGAAGACCCAGAGAAAGATGGAGTTCACAGAGGGGTTATTGGGTGTAATGTCTGGTAAGATCGAATCTAACCATCGACTTCCGTGAGCCGGGATGTCCGTGAAAAACACAAGCTGTTCTCTGTGAACTCCATCTTCCTTCTGTGCCCTCTGTGGCTAAAAAACCAAATCCAACCATCCACCACACTCCAACGCCTTGATACGTCTCACCCAACGAGCCAGCTAAAAAAACGAAAACCCCGGTGGCGCCATGCCATGCTTGCGGAAGTTTGCTACGAGGGCGCCAGTTGTCCAAATGGTGTGTTGGTGTATTTCGTCCCAAATTTGCCATTTGGGCATGTTGTTGCCGAATAGCGTAACGTTCATGCTGCGATCCTCGTCCGGCTGGTCCTCCAATGCGCTGTGGGCCCACGCGAATACCTCGTTAACGAATGCTCGCAATTCTTCCCTGCTGTTGAGCATTTTCGCGGTGTCGGCGTCGAACGGCGAGGGGACGTCAAATATGAAGCGTGCCGCAATGAAACCGACGGAACTCGCGGCGTGGTAGATTTGCTCCGCGAAATCGCGTTGGACTGGTGTTGCGCGATCCCGGTACAATCGCTCCGGCATTGAATCCACCATTGCGCCGAGCAGTCGGTGTTGCGCGTCGAGTTTGTCCGCCTGTATTTCCTTATATTCCAAGTGGCGAGGCGGTCATGGCCACGATGGCCAGCGTGACAACCGATCTCATGAAACCTCCACGTTGACTTAGATGAATTGGGAAACGGTGAATTATAATCAACAAAAGAGGCCTTGTGAGCGAACGCAGTAAGAAGGTCACCGTGATACGCTCTGACCGTCGTGAGCGAGTGGACGCGGTCGCGATTGAGGACCCGCTCGAGATCCGTATCGGCGAGGAGTCGTTGGCCGTGACGATGCGGACCCCGGGCGATGATATGGATCTGGTCCGTGGGTTCCTGCTCACCGAGGGCATTCTGGTTGACCCCACGGAGATTGTTAACATCGAACGGCTGGACGAGTCGCGGATGACGGTGATGCTCCGCGAGGACATCGATTTGGACATGGATCAGTTTAAGAGAAACATGTTCGTTTCGAGTTCATGTGGTGTGTGTGGAAAAGCCTCTATCGAACAAGTGCAGCTTCTTGCCCGCCCGGCTCCGCCGTATGCGATTTCGCGTTCAGTGCTGTCATCGCTCACCACGCAACTTCGAGAAGCGCAGCCAACCTTTGATGCCACGGGTGGTTTGCATGCGGCCGGTCTGTACGATCTAGATGGTCAAGCCTTGTCGGTGCGGGAAGATGTGGGACGTCACAACGCGGTGGACAAGGTGATCGGTAACGTTGCACGCATGCAGTGGCCGTTACCACCTGTTGTGCTCGTCGTCTCCGGGCGTCAAAGTTTTGAGATCATGCAGAAGGCGGCGTTGGTTGGAATCGGCGTTGTGGTTGGAGTGTCGGCGCCGTCCTCTCTTGCCGTGAGTCTTGCCCAAGATCTTGGTATGTTATTGGTTGGGTTTTCGCGGGGCGCTGAATACAATGTCTACGCCGGCGCCGACCGTTTGACTGATTAGTCGAACAGTGCCTCAAACTGGGGCAGGTGTCGGTCGGGCTTTCCGAAATCTTCCACGCATCATCGCCAGTCGTGCCGCAATACTTTCGTCGTGATTTCCAGCTTGTGCGGCCACCAACGCTCGTCGCGCAAGGCTGAGTTGATGACTTCCCAGACACTGTTCGGCGAGATCGATGGTGTGCGCCGCGTTTGTCGCCGTCGGGTCGATCTTCATTGTCAATTCCGCACGTAATACCACGGACTCAAGATCTTCTCGATCCTGCAGGAAGGTGATTGCCTGTTGTCGCATCCGCCGGCGTTTGCCGCCCGTGATGCATTCGTCGCGAACGACGTCGCGAATCAGCGGAGCGCGGAAGAGGTAGTGTTCCTCCCGATACGAAACGAGATGGTGTTCGTCGAGTTGATCCAATATGTCCAGCACCTGCTCCCTGGTTCGTTCAGTCAGGTGTGCTGTCAACGGTAGATCGATGGTGGCCGCGCCGATGCTCGCCGCTCGCAGCACATCTACGTTTTCTCGCGGAAGACTGCTCAGTCGTGCCGTGACCGCAACGCGTAACAAACTCGGCAATGTCATCGGTAACGCCGCTTCCAGCGTTTCGTTCGGCCGAGGCCACGTGGCCAGGTCATGCTTGAGGGTTGGGCTCTCCGCCAGCCCTCTGAGGAAGGTGACGGCAAAAAACGGATTGCCACCGACGTCCGTCGCAAGTCTCTTCGTCAACCGACGTTGTTGGCCCTCGTCCTCACACCAGGTTGCGAAACTCTTGACCAACACGTTGATCTCATCGCGCCCCAGTGCCGTGAGTCGAACGGACACGCCCTCCAGCGTACGCCGAACGTCGGCGCAAAGACGAGCAAGTTCTGGCGGTGTGTCAGCCGCTGCAGAACTCAGTGTGACGATCAACAATAGTGGTGTGGGTTGCAACCGAGCCAATGCGATGCGTAAAGCCTCGATGGTCGGTTCATCTGCGTATTCTGCGTCGTCGATCACCAACGCAGTCGGACGCTCCCCGGCGACGGCGCGCAAATAGTGACCAAGAGCGGTTCCGACCTGTGCGCGATCGGTTGGTGCGGTGGGGGTGAAGCGTTTGGCGAGGTTCGGTACAAGGGCAGCGAGGTGCGATAAGGCATCGGGGTCAGTGGCCGTCAAGCCCGATGCGTCGGCCAAACCGGAGCGCATTAACATTCGTAAAGTGGACCAGGCCGTGTCCCGATCGCTCTCGACTGGTCGGGCCCAAAACACGTCCCCGCCTGTCAGTGCGAACCGAGTGACGGCTTCGTTTGCTAGGCGGGTTTTACCCATCCCCGGGTCGCCGGCAATTGTGATCACTTGCGGGCCGGACGTCATGGCGTGTCCCGACGCGGCAAACACTGCCTTGTGTTCCTGAGCCCGGCCGACGAGGGGTGGCTCGCGATCCACGTCGCTTGCCGTGGCGCGGATGTTAGGTACGGTCTCCAGTCCATCAATCCATTGCCGGAAGTCAGCACCGGGCTGGTCACCAATCTCGCGGAGTTTTGCTTCGAAGCGCGCGAAAATCTTGCGGGCGTCCGCGATGTTTCCTTGAAGAGCGGCCACACGTGTCTGTAGTTGTGCGGCCGCGTCTGAATACGGCAATATTTCCAGCACGGTAGCTGCGTCGTCGTATGCTTCGGTGAACCTGTTTTCTGCTAACCACCCCTCCGCACGAGCAAGCAGGGTTCCCGCCCATGCGCGATGTAGTCGATCACGTTGACGTTCGAGCCATTCATCGAATTCCGGCGCGTCGTCGATGATCAAGCCTTCGCAGAATTCGCCGCGTGGTATGGAACTGGCGGCAAAAGAATCATTCTGAATCTCTTTTTCGAAACGGATCACATCGACATCGAGTGCGTCGTCGTTCAAACGCAGAATGTCTCCCTCGGACAATAGTCGCTCGTCCCCCAGGTCGGTTCTGAGTTGAGATACCGCGCCGTTTAAGGAGTGTCGCGCGCCCTGCTCGGGTTTGCTTGGCCACAACATGCCTCGAATTTTCGTACGCGCCCGGGTCTTACGTGGCGCGAGGGCGAGGTAGATCAGCAAGCCAATGTTCTTGCGCCATCGTGTGGCGGGACTGGCGTCACGACCGTGAACGACGACCTCCGGTGGTCCGAAGCAGAAAAGCTCGAGGGGCGGTAGCGAGTCTGACATCGATCAATTGCCCAGCGCGGCCACGCGATTACGCATTTCTTCAGCCGATTGCCATCTCTTGGAGGCCTGTGGCTCCAGCGCCTTATCGACGATGTCGATGAGAATCGGTGACAAACCCCCGCGTAACGTTGCGACCGACGGCGGCTTGGAGTCGGTTCGCAAACGCAGGATGAGATCTTCGTTTTTACCCGTGAACGGAGGACGACCGGTGAGGCATTCGAACAGAACACACCCCAACGAGTACACGTCGCTCCGATGGTCGATTTCCACCGCGCCGGCGACCTGTTCGGGACTCATGTAACTCGATGTACCGACGGCAAAGCCCGATCGTGTCAGCTTGTCTTTACCAGATTCGGCCACGGCGCGCGCAATGCCAAAGTCGACCAAAACAGGTCCGTCTTTTGTCAGCACAATGTTTTCAGGTTTCACGTCACGGTGCACGATGCCATGTTCGTGGGCGTATCCCAGGGCGTCTAAAAGGCTGTACGCGATGTGCAACGTATCGCTTATGCTTGCCTGCGAGACGCGGTGCAGGTGTTCGCGGAGCGTGGGGCCTTCCATATACGGCATCACATAGTAGATGATGTACTGCGTCTCACCGGAGTCGATCAACTTCGCAATGTGAGGATGATCAAGTCCCTTGAGCAGGTCTATCTCCCGAAGGAAACGATCACCGGTCACCGTGACGGCGAGTTCCGGGCGAAGTACTTTGAGGGCGACCTTTCTCCCATCGGGGTGTCGAGCCAGGTAGACACGGGCCGCCCCGCCGCGCGCGATCTCTCGATCAACGTCGTATCGATCAGCCACCGCTTCGCGCACGATAGGAAGAAATTCGCGTTTAATGTCCGGTTCCTCGGAGGGACAGGTAAATGTTGGTGTCGATTGGACTTAAGTGCAAGTAGCTTCCCCGCCAAAACAGACATGTCGTTCGTTGGGGCGATTCCCGAACCGATGGTGCGTCTGCTCCTTGACCATGTTTTTCGTAAGATCACTCGCGGGTCAGAACGTCACGTTAGACACCCTGAGCTTGTACGACCTACCGGGCGTTTTGGTTGTAGTGGAAAGTCCAAAGTCCGCAGAGCGAGATGGGCTTTTCGCGGATTCCATACGTTTGACAATTGAGCCGATGCTGATTGATGCGGGCATCCGGGTCTTTACCGAGGATGAATGGCAGGTGACCATTGGCAATCCGCTGCTTCTTGTGAGCGTGGATTTGATTCATCCGTCGGATTTCATCTATCTCTACAATGTCGAAGTCGAATTGCAGCAGCTTGTTGTGCTTGCCAGAGATTCGACGATCCCTGCTTTTAGCGCGACTTGGTCCGCTTCCGATATAACTGGTTCACTGCGCAGTGAGAACCTGCGGTCCCTGCGCGATCATGTAATCGCGCAGGTCAATCAGTTCATTTCGTCTCACGCCGTGGCAAACCGAATGCGTCGGCAAGAGTGGTTACGGCGTCGTGGATGAAACCCCCGGTCGGAGGAACGCGGTCGAGTCCAGCTCGAACAACGTGAGGGGATCAACAGAGATCCGTCCGTACCGTCCAACCCAGTGGAGATGCGGTCCGGTGACGCGGCCGGTAGCTCCTACCCGACCGATGACCTGACCCCGTTCAACGATATCGCCCTCTGAGACCAACACCTCGTTCATGTGCATGTAGATCGTCACGAGTCCGCCACCGTGTTGTAAATACACCACATTTCCCGCGTAGTAAAAATCTCCAACAAGTGCGACGACACCGTGATTGCCGGCGCGGATTGGTTCGCCCGTGTCGCCATCTAAGTCCACACCCATGTGTCGGCTTCGAATTTCACCGTTGAAAACGCGGCCGGTGCCAAAGCGGCTCGTAATTCGTGATGGCCGCGGTCGGACCCACTCGCCATGCCACATGCGTGGCCGGTCATGCGCCGTTTCTGACACGCGGCGCGAACGCGCGTTTTCGGATTGGATGCGTGCCTGTAGGGCTGCATCTTGCGCACTGCTAAAACG
>JAZDDD010000107.1:0-6258 GCA_036679545.1 Gemmatimonadota bacterium
TGCCGTTGCCGGCGTATTGGCGGAGGCTGCGATAGATTACTGTGGCACGGCATGACCGTTGCACGGTGAGCATGAGCACTCGACGTTGTAATTGTTATCCACCTGAAAAGCGAGAATACCGTCGTGACCGTAGCGCATCGCACAACCTGTCCGTTGGACTGCCCTGATATGTGCGCGTTAACCGTTACCGTCGAGGCCGGGAAGGTCGTGACGGTCGGCGGTGTGGAGGGCAACGGCATAACCGACGGCTTCATCTGTTCGAAAGTCGGGCATGTGGCGCGTCGTATCTATCACGATGACAGACTGACCACTCCACTCAAAAGAACGGGTCCAAAGGGCAGTGCGACATTCGAGCCCATCTCCTGGTCTGACGCCATCGACGAGATCACGAAACGGTACAAAGGCATTATTGATGAGTTTGGGGGCGAGGCCATTCTTCCGTTTCACTACGGAGGGTCCAATGGGTTATTGACCGACGGGTTTTTGGACAAGTTGTATTTCGCCCGTTTGGGGTCTTCTCGACTGGACAAGACCATTTGTGCGGTACCGTCGGGTTTGGTGGCGGCCGGAATGTACGGCAAGATGGCGGGCGTGGCGTTTGAAGACTATGTACACGCAAGATGTATTATCGTCTGGGGTGCCAATCCCAAAGCATCGAACATCCATTTGGTTCCTTTCCTCAAAGAGGCAAAGAAGAATGGGGCCTTTGTCGCGGTTGTCGATCCTCGCCGGAACTTCTCTCGCTCGGAAGTCGATTTACATCTCCCGGTAAATCCGGGCACCGATTTGGCGTTAGCGTTAGCACTCGTGCGTTGGTGGGATGCCGAGCAAATGATCAACACGCGGTTTCTCGAACAACACTCGGTCAACGTCGATGTGCTCTTGGAGCAAGCCAAGGATTGGCCGTTGCGCCGCGCGGTTGAGGTATGTGGCGTTCCTCGCGAAGACATCATCGAGCTAGGCGAACGGTACGCCGGTGCATCCACCGCCGTGATCCGCTGTGGCTGGGGTCTGGAGCGGAACCGCAACGGTGGGCAAGCGATCGCGGCCGTGCTGGCGTTGCCAGCGATTCTCGGAAAGTTTGGCAAACGTGGCAGCGGCTATACCATGAGCAACAGCAGCATGACGCGGGCGAATGTTGATGGTGTGTTGGGTGGCATCGATTGGCAGACGCGATCCATCAACATGAGCCAGCTCGGCAGAGCCTTGGACGACACGACGGACCCGCCAATAAAGAGCCTGTTCGTATACAACGCGAATCCGGTTGCCACTGTCCCGGATCAAACGGCAGTCGTCCGCGGTTTTGCGCGTGACGATATCTTTACGGTTGTATTCGACCAAGTGATGACGGACACCGCGGTGTTTGCGGACATCGTCCTGCCGGCCACCACGTTCCTCGAGCACGAGGACATCAGCGTTGGGTACGGCCATTACGCGGTCGGCGGTGTACAGCCGGCCATCGAAGCCGTCGGAGAGGCCAGACCAAACGGCGAAGTGTTCGCAGAACTGGGGCGGGCCATGGGGTTCTCAGACGAAGCGTTTACGTGGTCAACGGATGAGCATTTTACTCGTGTTGCGTCAGAGATCATGCTCGGCAATGAACCGGCGAGCGTAGACACGTTGTCCGACGGCGAAATGTTGCACTACGACTTTCCCGGCAAGACACCGGTCCAGTTTGAAACCGTTTTTCCCAATACGCCTGACAACAAAATTCAACTCGCGCCCGCCGCACTTGGTCCAAGACCATACGTCTTTCTCCCATCCGAGTCGCGGTTCCCGCTCGCCCTCATCACACCCGCTTCCTCGAGATTGGTCACCAGCACGTTCGGTGAGTTTAATCTCGAGACGCTCACTGTAACGGTTCATCCAAGCGACGCGGCAGAACGTGAACTGGCATCCGGGCAGATGGTGCGTGTCTTTAACGAACTTGGCGAGGTCCGTTGTACCGTGAAGGTCAGCGACCGTATGCGTCCCGGGGTGGCCATGATGCCGAAGGGTGCCTGGCGGAAAGCCTCGGGTAACGGATGGACATCGACGGCGCTGTGTCCGGATCACGTGAATATCGTTGGAGGGGCGGCGTGCTTTAACGATGCCCGAGTCGAAATAGCTCCGCTTTTGTCTAACGATCAGTCGGGCTCGTAGGTGCATCAGCCCTTAGTCCAATGACAAGTGAGTCCGGCATACCACCGCAGTCCAGTGCGGGCAACGCCCAAGAATGGCATGCCCGGAGGTCAAATAGCTTAGACGCAAGTGCCAAGCGGGAAATGACGCGATCAGCGTGGTTGACGAATCTCCGCGTGGGTTTGTTTCTGGGCTTCGTCGGGATTCTTGCGCTGGCGGAGGCCGGATCAGTGCCGCCGAGAGGTGTGTGGTTTGCAGCGTTTCCGTTCTTTGGTTTTTTCGTAGCCATCGTTGTTCACCAACGTATACGAGATCGTCGAATTCGCTTTGAAACGGGCCGGACGACGCATCGCGAGGCGCTTCGCCGTATTGAACGTGATTGGGACAACGTTGAACTTATTCCGTACACGGCACCCGATGATCATGCGTACGCGCACGACCTGGATGTAGTCGGTCCCGCGTCGCTAACCCATCTGTTGAGTACGGTGCGGACCCCGGCCGGTCGGGCAACCCTGCAATCATGGTTGTTGCAAGAGGCTGACCGAGAAACGATTCGCCAGCGGCAAACTTCGGTTACCGATTTGGTTGCCCATCGCGTGCTACGCGAAGAGATCGAGGTCGCCGCGCGGTTGTATGTGCGACCAACGGCCCGATCGCTGTCCAATCTGCGCCGTTGGCTGGCCGAACCCTCGTGGTTGGCACCGCGCACGTGGCTGCTTTGGTACAGCATCGTATCGACTGGTGTCACATTTTTCTTGATGGCAGCCCATCTGAGCGGCATGATCCCGTACGCGCTGTGGCTCGCACCAGTGATTCTCAATTTCATTGTCAGCCGGTCGATCATGACCGAGGTCCATTCGATCTTTGAGCGTGTAAGCTCAGGCGAGGGATCGTTCGTGGCCTATGAGAGCATACTTCGACTCTTTTCGGACGCCCGTTTCACAGCCCCTCGGCTGATTGAACTCCAGTCGCAGGTGCGTGGGGAGAATTGGTCGGCCCCGGATGTCATCGCTCAGTTTCGCCGATCGACGTCACTTTCGGAAATACGACGCTCGTTTGTAGGCCCTGTGTTGCAGGGCGTAATGATGTGGGATGTCTGGGTACTACGCAGTTTGGAACGATGGCGTAACAAATGGCATACTTACGCAAACACGTGGTTTGATGTTGCCGCCGAGGCGGAAGTACTCAGTACGTTCGGAAGTCTTCGCGATGACAATCCGTCTTGGTGTCTCCCCGATATTACGGACGATGTGGCGGGAAAACTCGTTGCAAAACGTTTGGGGCATCCGCTGCTCCCGTCCAACTCGCGCGTGTCCAATGACGTCACGGTCGGCCCCAAAGGGACGTTCGTTTTCGTTACGGGGTCCAACATGTCGGGAAAGAGTACGTTGCTGCGGGCGGTGGGGTGCAACGTGGTACTCGCCAATGCTGGGGCGCCTGTTTGTTGCGAGGAGTTTACGCTTCCCGTTGTACAACTGCAAACAAATATGCGTGTGAGTGACTCGCTTGCAACGGGTGAGTCGTATTATCTGGCTGCCTTGCGACGTCTCAAACTTGTCATCGACGCCGCTCGTAGCGCGCGGGTAGACGAACCTCAGGTCTTGTACCTATTGGATGAGATTCTTCAGGGTACCAATTCCGCCGAGCGAAAGATCGCGGTGCAGGGCGTGATGCGTGAATTGCTTAGGCTGCACGCGATTGGCGCGATTACCTCGCACGATCTCAGTCTGATTGACGAGTCCGATCTCGAGTCGGTCGCACACAGTGTGCATTTCACAGAGACCGTTGGGCAGCAGGGAGGTGAGACGGTGATGACTTTTGACTACACGCTGCGTTCCGGCATTGCGCCCACGCGGAACGCGTTGCGTTTGATGGAAATCATTGGGCTGCGGTCGAAGACAGACGATTATTAGCATTCTTCAGATTACAGATCATCGTTCATCGCCGAATTAGTCAAGAAACTGCCCGAATCCGGCTGCATTCCCCAAAACCTCGCACCCTCCCTCTCTTGACTTTCCTGGCGCGTGCTATAATTTCAGCATTATGCTGATATTTTAGCATGTCAATGGAGGCACGGTGGCAAAAAGTAACGTACCAAAGTTGAGCCGGCGCGAGCGGCAGATCATGGATGTCGTGTATGAGCGAAAGAACGCCACCGCGGCCGAAGTACTGGCAGCACTGCCCGATCCGCCGAGTTATTCGGCGGTGCGCGCCACGCTAAGGATCTTAGAAGAGAAGGGGCACCTGCAACATCTGCAGGACGGGCCTCGTTATGTCTTTCATCCCACTGTGTCCAAAGAACGTGCGCGCAAATCGGCACTTAAACGAATGCTTTCTACATTTTTTGATGGTTCAACCGAACAAGCGGTGGCGGCACTTTTGGACATGTCGACACCTACGATGTCTGACGACGAGTTGGATCGACTGGGTGAGTTGATCGACCAAGTCAAAAAGGAAGGGCGATAACGATATGGACTCGATTTCTTCTCTTGTCGGGCTGGTTGATTTTGGCCAATTCGCGCCACGGTGGGTATCTGTCTTAGTTGACGCGGCGTTCAAAAGCCTGGTCGTGCTTGCTATCGCTGGCCTGGTGACAACGGCGATGCGCTCGGCATCGGCAGCTGCGCGCCATGCCGTCTGGGCCTTAGCACTCGGCAGCATACTCGCACTACCGTTGTTTTCCGCGCTCTTGCCAAATTGGGAGTTGGGAATCTTCCCCGCCATTGGGGTTGAGAGTTCGTCGGCTGGCGTCGTTGCACCCGGGGTGGACGGTATGGATCAGGGGATGTCCACCAGTCGTGTTTCGGAGTCGTGGTCAGCGGGCCGTGGTGTGTCTTCGGATGTGTCGGCGATCGCTGCTCCACCCTCGACTCGAGACATTCCTTCGCCCGTGACTGTGTCGAGCGTAGTCCCAGCAGAAACCGTATCTCCGAACGGTACGTTGGTTACGATACTCGGAGTTTTCGCCGTGCCGATTGCCATCGTTTGGGGATTGGGAGCGTTTCTCGTTCTTGGGATGTTGATAACGGGTTTGCTGAGGACTTCGGTCATCGCAAACAAGGCGTTGCCGGTTCTCGAGTCAGAGTGGGTTGCGATGAGCGAGCGGTTATGTCGTCGGTTGGGTATTCGTAGGTCTGTCGTCTTACTGCGCAACGAGGCGGCAACGACCCCGGCAACGTGGGGTGTGTTTCACCCTATCGTACTTTTGCCGGCAGTTTCTGATGGTTGGTCGCTCGAACGCCGCCGCGACGTTTTGGTTCACGAGTTGGCGCACGTCAAACGTTTCGATATTCTGACTCAGCTCATTGGTCGTTACGCCTGTGCCCTGTTTTGGTTCAATCCGTTCATGTGGCTGGCAACCCGCCAAATGCGTATTGAGCGTGAACGGGCGTGCGACGACGAGGTGTTACGCGCCGGAACAAAACCATCGGCGTATGCGGGTCACCTGTTGGAGATTGCCCGCTCGGTACGAGGTTTTTCGGCGGCCAGTTTTTCCAGCGTCGCCATGGCGCAGCGCTCGCAACTCTCCGGGAGACTCCTTGCAATCTTGGAGGACGGACGACATCGGAGGCCGTTGTCACGTGGCGGTATGGCGATCGGGTTCATGATCGCCTTCATATTCTTCATTCCGTTGGCAAGCATGACAACAGTCACGGCACAGACACCGCACGAGACTGAAACCGTGGTGCCTGCTGTTGCTCCCGATGTGGCGGTTGTGGCCAACAGTGCAGCGCTGATCCGCCGGTCGGGGCCCGTGTCGGTGGCAGTTCAGATGCCAACGCCAATGCCGAGATCGGTGCTCGCACGCGAATCTCAAGAACTCCAATGGGCTTCCGCGCCCGGTTGCTATGAGGCGGATGGCGACAGTGAATCAAGGGGTATCAACGAGAACTCGAACAACGACAGGCGAACATCCCGTTTCTGGGACGATGACTGCGAAGGCGAGGTTCGTATTCGAGGCGAGGTGCAATTCACTCCCGATTACACCGGTGTCCGATCCGTGTCGCGAAATGGCCGCTTCTCGATCGAGATCGATATGAACGGAGACTCACGACGTGTGGAGCTTCGGGCGGCCGGTGGCGGTCTACAACGTCGTTGGTTTGTCAACGGGAGCGAGAGTACGTACGGGTCTGAGGC
>JAZDDD010000108.1:0-2699 GCA_036679545.1 Gemmatimonadota bacterium
GGCCGAGCTGCCGGACCGCGATGAACTGCTGGCCGGACGCCTGACGGCACTCGACCTGGTTGAACTACTCGACGGTCGGCGCACAGCTGAACTTGAACGCCCCGATGACGAGCGTGTGCCTGCGCTGGACCGAGCCGGTTGACCGCGGCGTTGAAGCGTTGGCCTGGACTGAGTGCTCCGATTCCCTTTAGCACTTGTCGCGCGGCGCGAGTTTGAGTTCACCGAACCGCGTGAAGGTGTTGGTGTTGACCGCGTGCCCCGGGTGGGCGTGGCGGCTTTCCGTTCCGGCGTACCGCTGGCGGCCCTCGCACGGTTTCCTCCCCGTCTCACCGGTTGAACCCGACCGCGAGTAGGCATGGTTGCCGCAGTTCCGCGTCGGGCCCGATTTGACTCGGAAGTCGAACGTGTCGGTGTCCGCGTGGCCGTAGCCCCGGTTGCGCGGCGTGTCGTGGCTGAACGACTCGGCGCCACCCGTGTTGGTGTGGCCACTCGCCGGCCCGTGTTGGTCGTGGTGCTACGCGTAGCTACCGCAGTTCTACGACTCGGTGACGTACGTGTGCCGCTCACAGTGGTGGCACGCCGGCCACTGCGCACCGTCGATGCCGAGGCCACTGCAGTTCGGCGGTTGTCTGTAAATGTGGTCCGCACGGCAGGACGCTGCCGCCCCGCATTTGCGGCTGCTACCGTTCCGGCCGGAGTGCGGCGGCGATAGTCCACGGCGTTGACCGACGTTTGTGTCTTGAAGGTGTAACGGCTTGTGACCGACACGCCTCCGCGGGAACCGCGATAACCAGCGACATAGACGGGATAGTACCCACCGTACCCTCGACCGTAATATCCGCCGTAGTAGCTGCGGCCGTAGCCGTAGCCGTAATAGAACGGATCGTAGTAACTGCCGTAGTAGAACGGATCGTAGTACCCACCGTAGCTAGAATATCCGAATCCGAATCCGAACGAGAGACCCCAACGATGATGGAAGGGGGAGGTGTGATAGTGACCGTACGGTCCCGACCCGTAGTAAAACCCAAGTCGCGTGCGGTATCGGCCGTCTTCATAGCCGTCGTTATACGCGTCGGAGTAGTAACCGCGAGAATCGACACGCACTGCCTCGGCCACGTAGTAATCGGCGAGATCGTAGACGAATGGCTGACCCAGCGCCATTCCGCCTATCAGATTGTTGAGTTCGTCCTCCGCGTTCCCTTCGATATCGACTTGGCCTAACAGACGGAAGTCCCAATGATCGTCACGCACGAATGCATCGTACACAAATGGATCTTGTGAGTATGCCGCGTACACCAATCCCGGGCCAGGAGCATCGACCGTGACGAATGCCTCTTCGTTCTGTCTCCCCTTCACCTCATACGCACGACCGCCTCTAATGAAGTCGTCGGCGTCCGGGTCGATGGGATACAGCACTCGCACACGTCCCTCCGGGTCCGCGTGGAGTACCACGAGATGACCGTCGGCGTCGGAGCGTACGTAAACGCGTATGCGCTCGCCGAAGTCGAGGTTGTCCGTCCGATTGAGCCAGATTTGTACGTCTTGCTCTTGCACCACGGCGGTGGCGGTCATGGCCAGGCCGACTGCAGGTGCAACTGCAAGGGCGGGTAACAGGAGTAAGGTCAACATTGTACCTCCATGCTTCAGGCATACTTCAGGCAAATATCGGGGTGGTTGAGTGTCACAGCAACCTTTCACTGGCATCCTTATGAGAGGACACCCCCGACACCCTGGATATTGCGAGATGCGTGCCAGTACGTAAGTGCTTATATTACAATGGTATAAGTATTTGGCGCGGGTGGTCAAATGTCCCCTCTTGAGGACGATATGACGCATTGCCGGACAACCGGGGGGTGGGTCTGCTGGCTCACGGGCGGCTGAACAGCGAACGGCGAACGTCGAACGTTGAACAGCGAACGTTGAACAGCGAACGTCGCACAGTTTTGTGGTCGGAAACTAGGAAGGGGACACGCATACATGCCGGCACAAAAAGTTGAGCTGTCCATCCTGACACAAGGCAGCCTCTTGGTGATCGCCGGGGTTGCGGGGGCGTTTGCGCTCTGGTACACGCAACCCGTGATGGTGCCTTTTGTCCTGGCCATTTTCATCAGCTATCTCATGG
This sequence comes from Gemmatimonadota bacterium, assembly GCA_036679545.1. Lineage (GTDB taxonomy): Bacteria > Gemmatimonadota > Gemmatimonadetes > Gemmatimonadales > GWC2-71-9 > JAZDDC01. The sequence continues at coordinate 2,123 of JAZDDD010000108.1, forward strand.
CGCCGCTCGTGGACTTTCTGCGTGTGAAATGGCGTTTCCCAAAAGCGCTGGCCGTTGCGGTGACACTCCTCGTTGCGGGGACCGGTCTGAGTTTGGTCGGTCTCCTCATCTATTCATCCACCGCCGGCATGATCAACAATGTCGGGCTTTACCAAGAACGGGTCGTGCGACTGGTCGAACGGATCGTCGGCGTACTCGACCGGTTTGGTGTCCAGCTCGGCCAGGGTGATTTGGTCGATGCGGTGAGACAGTTGCCTCTTTTGCAGTGGGCAAGAACGGGAGCCGGTACGGCAGTCGGTCTCGTGACCGGTGGGTTTCTCGTCTTGATTTTTGTCGTGTATTTTCTCATCGGGCGTCGCCCCAACGAATTGCGAACTGGGATCTACGCGGAAATCGACGCAAAGGTGCGAAACTATATCGTCGTGAAATTCGCGACGTCCGCAACCACCGGTCTGTTGACGGGTGTAATTCTCGCGCTCTTTGGATTGGAATTGGCACTGGTGTTTGGTGTGATGGCTTTTCTTCTGAACTTCATTCCATCAATCGGTTCTATCGTTGCCACGTTGCTCCCGCTTCC
>JAZDDD010000109.1:0-2507 GCA_036679545.1 Gemmatimonadota bacterium
CCGGATTCGGTCATGCGCTAGCCGGCGGAATTACGTCGCTTCAGGTCCTACCCGGTTCCGGCAACCTATTCGGCGGACGCGGTGTCACGTTGAAGAACGTACCGTCGCGAACCGTACAGGGAATGAAGTTTCCGGGCGCCCCGCACGCATTGAAGATGGCATGTGGAGAGAACCCAAAGCGCGTGTATGGCCAGCAGGGTCGTTCGCCGGGATCTGCCATGGGCAATGGCGCTGGATACCGAATGGCATGGGCCAAGGCACAATCTTACTTACGCAAATGGCAGAAGTGGTGGGCCGACGGTTCCAAACCGGAGGACACACCCGATCGCGATTTGCAGTTGGAGACGCTGGCCGCCGTGCTGGTCGGAGAAGTACGAGTGCACAATCACTGCTACCGCGGCGATGAGATGGTCAACATGATCAACATCGCCAACGAGTTCGGATACTCGATTGCATCGTTTCATCACGCCGTCGAGAGTTACAAGGTGCGCGACTACCTTGCAGCGAACGATATCTGCGCATCGATGTGGGGTTCGGGTAACTGGGGTTTCAAGCTCGAAGCGTACGACGGTATCGAAGAAAACGTCGCGCTCGTGCACCAGGCTGGCGCGTGCGCCATTGTGCATTCGGATTCGCCAGTGGAGATCCAGCGCCTCAACCAACATTCCGCCATTGCCATGCGGGCGGCCAGGGAAGAAGGCATCGACATCCCACGTGAAGAGGCCATCCGTTGGATCACCTCGAACCCCGCCAAGGCCATGGGGATCGATGACCGCACGGGTTCGCTAACGGTGGGCATGATGGCGGACGTCGTCATCTGGACCGGCGATCCGTTCAGCGTGTACACACACGCCGAGAATGTGTTCATCGATGGCGCGCTGCTGTATGACCGCAACGCACCCGATCCACTCGTCTTCGGCGATTTCATGCTCGGCATGGATGGGATGGTGGGACGATGAACAAGCTCACACTGTTAGCACTGACGTGCATCGCGGCACCCGCCACCGCCCAAACCGTGGCGATCACCAATGCGGAGATTCATACGGTGTCGGGCAATGTCATCACGGGTGGAACGATTGTACTTCAGAACGGAAGGATCGCAGCAGTTGGTCGCAATGTTCAGGTGCCATCGGATGCGCGGACCATCGACGGGACCGGCAAGATCGTCACACCGGGCTTCATGGATTCGTTCTCACAAATTGGGCTTGGTGAGATTGGCAACGGTGCGCCCGGCACCAACGATCACACGACCACCGAAACCGATCTCGGGCCGCTCTTCAATCCCTCGTGGGGATTGAACCCCGAGAACACCTACATCCCAAACACGCGGGTTCGCGGACTCACGTCGGCAGTGTTGCGGCCGGGCGGGAACCAGGTGTTCACCGGACAGGGAGCCGTGATTGCGCTGGACGGCGAAAGTGTTCCGGACATGTTGCGCGCGGCATCGGTGGCGTTCTACACGGCAATGGGCGAAGCCGGTTCCAGTCGAGCCGGTGGCGCCCGGGCAGCCAACTACCAGCGTTTGTACGACGCCCTCTGGGATGCCCGCGCTGCAACACTGAGCAGTGATGACGACGATGACGATGAAGACGAAGACGATGAGGAAGAAAAGCGTTCCGATTTGAAGGATCGCCAACTGGAGGCACTCGGCGCGGTCATCAACAAGACCGTTCCACTCGTCGTGTCGGCCAACCGGAAGAGTGACCTACGGATGGCTCTCCATCTTGGACGGGAGTTCGACATCCGGATCGTCATCGCAGGTGGTGCCGAAGGTTGGCAGGTTGCAGACGAGCTTGCTTCGGCAGGAGTACCGGTCATCATCACAGCCACGACCAACCTCCCTACGTTTGACGGACTTTCCGCAACACTCGAAAACGCGGGACGCCTCCAGGCGGCGGGTGTCGAAGTCCTGTTAACCGGCGGTAGGGCCATTACCCACAACGGTGGCCTGGCCGTTGCCAACGGAATGGATCACGCAGCGGCCCTGCGAGCTGTAACACTCGGACCGGCAACGGTGTGGGGGATGAGCGAAACGATGGGCAGCCTGGAAGAAGGCAAGGTTGCCGACGTCGTGGTCTGGTCAGGCGACCCGTTCGAACTCTCCACTTCCGCCGAGCATGTGTTCATCGGTGGCCGAGAGATCCCGAACGACAGTCGGCAGGAAAGATTGTTCGATCGATATCGGGACTTGGGTCGGTATAGGGCGGTAGGGCGGTAGGGCGGTAAGACGGTAGGGCGGTACCCAACCATCTCCCCCAAAGAAAGATGAGTGGTGGGGTAGGGTGGACGTACCGCCGTACCGTCTCCCGTCTTCCGCCGTTCTCCGTTCGCAACGCCTCCGCCAAATCTACCCGTTGAACTGGTCAAAGCACAAAAGACCGAATGAACTCAGCGATCGGTTGGCAGGTTTTCTGACCAACCCATCACACCGAAGCGGTTCTGCCCGCGCAATTGGTCAGGTTAGCGACGTAGCGCCTCAAGCCGCTCCAAAGCGACACTGTGCTCTG
>JAZDDD010000011.1:0-6613 GCA_036679545.1 Gemmatimonadota bacterium
GGACACCATCTTGGGACGACAGGACCGATTGCACATGATCCGGCAACCGGTCGCGATCAACGTCCAGCGTAAGCCAATAGCCACTTCCCAATTGGTGCAGACGCAACGGCACACCTGCGTGCACACTCAGTTCGGCGGTCACATTGTCGAGTCCGCTGAGGTCCAGTGGTACGGTCTGGCTGACCTGCGCGACCGTCTCGCGTTGCGGTGTTCCCTCCGAAAATCGTGTCAAGACTTGTCCGGGGAAGAAGCTGGGTTGTTGCGCAAAGACGGCACTCATTGTTAAACAGCTGGTCACAGTGAGAAGTTGGACGGCTCGAATTGTTGTAGACATAGGAAAACTCACGTTGGAATAACTTTTACTCCATGGAAGGAGAACCGCAATGAAGGCAAGGGTATCCGCATTACTCTTCACGCTGGCCATTGGTGGTCTGCCAAGCCTTGCGGCTCAAGACATCTTCGAGAATCTACCGGATACGGCGGCATATGTTCCCGGGCAGATCATCGTGAAGACACGCAATAACGCCGCAATGTCGAATCAGGACCTCGGCAGAATGGGCCTCGACCAGGCAAGTCGTCAATTATCTGGCGGCGCATTCCTGCACCAAATACCAACCGCGACTTTGGGTGCATTGTCACTGGCAGACCAGTACACGGCGACAACCGACATGGTTGCTCAGCTGAGCGCCGATCCGAACGTGGAGTATGCGCACCTGAATTACCGGGTGTACATCGGAGGTAACGTCCCGCTCCTGCAGGATGTCACCCCAAATGATACTCGGTACGGCGAACAATGGCATTACTTCAATAACGGAACCGCGGCCGGCCAATCTCGGGGCGGTATTGGGCTGCCCACCGCTTGGACTCAGGGCACGGGCGCTGTCACTTCCCGCGTCGGCATCTTAGACACCGGCATTCTGCCAAATCACGTAGACATCGCAGGCTCCGGAAACTTGCTGCCCGGGTTTGACATGATCACCGATCCCGCGACGGCAAATGACGGGGATGGACGCGATTCCGACGCCACCGACACAGGCGATGCAAACGCCACCGGCGAATGTGGCGGCGCCCCGGCTCGGGGTAGCAGTTGGCACGGCACACACGTCGCCGGAACGGTAGGCGCGGTACGGTCCAACAACGGCACCGGCGTTGCCGGTGTCAATTGGAACGTGGGCATCGTGCCCGTCCGTGTTCTAGGAAAATGTGGCGGTACGCTGGCCGACATCAACGACGGTATCCGTTGGGCTGCCGGCCTGCCGGTTCCGGGCGTTCCCACCAACACAAACCCGGTTCGTATCATTAGCATGAGCCTTGGCGCAGCCGGACTCCAATGTTCTGCCGTACCATCCACGCAGTCGGCCATCGATGATGCAATCGCCGCGGGTGTCATGGTGGTTGTCGCCGCCGGCAATGAGGCGGGAGATGCCGCCAATGCCATGCCGGCCAGTTGCGACGGCGTGGTGACCGTGGCTGCGAGCGACGCGCGTGGTCGTCTCGTCACGCGGTATTCTAACTTTGGTGCCGATATCGAGATCATGGCACCGGGTGGCGACACCCAGCGCGACGATGACAACAACGGCAACGGCGACGGCGTGCTCAGCACCATCCAGGGCGGCTACGCATACTACAACGGCACCTCGATGGCTACGCCACATGTGTCGGGCGTACTTGCCCTGTGGGCTTCGCAAACGCCAGCTGTCAGCAACGATTCGTTGTTGCGTGAGATGTACGCGCGAGCATTGCCACGATCGTCCACGGAATGTCCGCAGGCGTGTGGGGCAGGGCTCCTTCAGGCCGATCGTACGGGGACGCCACCACAACAACCGACGATCGTCACCGTGACAAGAACACCGAGCGATGCGTTGGACGAGGGCGCTACCGCAACTGTGACCGCGCGCGTCTCCATCGCAAACGTTGGCCAGTCAAACGTCACAGTCCAATTTGCCACCGACGATCCATCCATCGCGACCGTCTCGCCGACGACGGCAACAACCAACAGTCAGGGTGAAGCAACGACAACGTTGACTGCGGTGGCGCGGGGCACGACCGACGTAACGGCAACGGCCAACGGTGTCACTGGTAGAACACCGGTACGAGTTCCAGCGCTGAGCATTATCGCGGCAATCGTCGTAGCCATCTTGATGATGGTCGTCGTGTTGCTCCGCAAAAAACATACGGTCCTGGCGCGTCCGTAGCACGATGACGAGTCTGCGAGACCGGCCCCAGGTCCGATTCGTTCTCGTCATGGCGGTATTTGGCGTCGTGGTGTGGATGGTGTTTCGTGACTCGGTCATGGGGCCCGTGATCGCGCCGTTGCGCGCGATCACGGCAGAGGCCACGCTTCAGTTAGTCCGAGCGACCGGTTTGGACGGGTTACGGAGCGCGAGCGTCATAGTTCACTCCAGCGGTTTCGCCATGGAGATCACACGTGGCTGCACCGGGTTTGCCGGTGCGGCCGTTCTCGTGGCCGGTATCATCGCGTATCACCCGGCAGCATCATACCAACGACTCATGGGCCTCCTTGTCTGCTTGCCGGCATTCGTTAGCATCAACCTCGTGCGCATGACGCATCTCTATCATCTTGGCGTGGCAAAATCCCAGTTCTTCCACCTCGCGCACACGGTAGTCTGGCAAGTCGGCATGATGATGACGGTTTTCTGTCTATGGTTTGCTTGGGTTCGTTGGACCGAAAGCGGTCCCCATCGTCACACTAGGCCGCGCGGAATAACCACGTCACTCGTCACCTCCTGACTTGCCCATGGGCGTGACGGACCGTAGAATCCCAGAAACTTATGTGTAACTGGCGTCGTACAATTCTACGACCGTCGCCCACAACCTAGCGTACGCCAATGACCTCCGTCGCCACCCTCATTGCAGTCACCTTTATCGCGCTCGCGGCCATGTATCTTGCCGTCAAGGTTGTGAAGCTGGTCGTGCGCATTGCGTTGGTCGTGGGTGCGGTGGCGTTGATCTACCTCTACGTCTTTCCGCGAATCGAAAGTCTCCTCTAAGTGTAGCGTCGCCGAAATACGCTGCTATTCGGACGCCCCCGCATCCCGCCCCGCGGCGTTGCTCATCGTCCCCGTAGCCCGGCTATGACTCCTCTTCGCGCCTGCCGGGATCGGGCGCGGTGACGCCCTCGATAGCTACCATATTTCGGCGACACTACACTAGTCAGATCTCGACCCCGGTTACACCTCAGCTGGCCGCTTCTGGGGACGACACAAGACTCACGACCGTTGCGCCCGGTTTGGGGTTCAATTGCTGTCCGGCCTCGATGATCGTCAGCGCACCGGCCGGCGAGATCACAAACAGCGGACGCGCAATGTCACGATGACGTCCCATGAACGCCTCGTAGGTAAAATCGTCCGTGAGGTCCGTCGATGTGATTTTCCCGTCGTTATCGAAGCGCTTCTGTAGGTCCGCGAATGTCGCCGTCACATCAAACAGCACACGAGCCTGGAGGTGCTTGGGTACGTCCGACGTCTCGCTTTCTTCCTCCGGCGAAAGACGAAACACCCTGGATCGTTGAAACAATTCGCCCACGTGGATGGTGGCGAGAAGATTCGTTTGGTCATTGGGCGTCCCCGCTACGAAGTATCCGATTCCGTCCAGATCGAGTTCCTCGATGGCATGTTCGGACAATGCATTGCCGTATTGCACCTTCAAGCCACCTTGTCGGGCAGCGGCTACGTTTCGCCAATTGGAGTCCAACAGCATGACATGCACGTGGTGTTTGCTTAGGGTGTGCGCCACTTCACGCATGAGCCTACTGGCTCCCAGGATGAGTACGCCCTGTGGATTCGGTTTGGCAACACCCAACAACTTCGCAACCGGACCGGCCGTCAATCCGTACAGCGCCACGGTTCCCACAATGACCATGAACATGACGGGCGCGACTTTGGCACCGTCGGCGATGCCCGCGTCAACCAGTTCAATTGAAAACACGGAAGCAACCGCGGCCGCGACGATTCCTCGCGGTGCCATGAAGCCCAGGAACACCCGTTCGCGCCATGTTAGGTCCGTCCGCCACGTCGAGACGGCAATGGTGAGGGGCCGAACCACGAGGATCAGAGCGGCCATGAACAAAAGCGCACCCCCGTCGCGGTACGTCGGCTCGTCAATCGGTAGTCGTGCGGCAAGGAGAACAAAAAGCCCTGCAATCAGTAGCACGCGCAAATTCTCTTTGAATTCGACGATGTGTCGGACACTGACCATCTTTTGACTTGCCAGCGCGCTGCCCATCACTGTGACCGCGAGCAAGCCTGATTCCTTGGACAACACGTCGGATAGCGTGAACACCGCGAGAACAACCGCAAGGGTGAGCGGACTTTGTAAGAAGTCGGGAACCAAGAACCTTTTGAGCAGAACCACAATCAACCCGGCGCCCAACAAACCAAATCCTCCACCAAACACCACCGCTTTCGATACGCCTGATGCCGCAGCCACAATGCCACCCGCCACACCGCCTGCGACAACTACGTCGAAAACAAGAACGGCCAGAATTGCGCCAGTGGGATCGTTTACAATGCCTTCCCATTTTACCGCGTTTGCGATGTTCGCCGTTGGACGGATGTTTCGGAGCATAGGGATAATGACGGTCGGTCCCGTCACAATGAGAATGGCGCCGAGCAGTGCCGCAATCCCAAATGACACATCCAATAGCAACAGCCCCAACACCGTTGCGGCGACCCACGTGGTCAGGGCTCCGATCGTCACGAGGTTGCGAACAACCCGCCCAATCTTCTTCAACTCTTTGATGTCTAGGCTGAGACCGCCTTCAAAAAGTATGATCGCTACCGATAGGGAGACGATGGGGAATAGGGCATCGCCCAAAAGCTCATCCGGATGAATGAAGCCCAGGAGCGGCCCGGCGATGAACCCGGCCAAAAGCAAGAAAAAGATCGATGGCAACCGGATACGCCATGCCAACCAGTGCGCCGCCATGCCAATCGCCAAGATGCTGCCAAGTTCCAACATCGCGTGTTCCAACCGGGCTCTCCTTCAGATTGTGGGCCGTTTTGTCCAGACGCGATTATAACTCCGCGCCGATCCTCGAGACTACGTCTCGCCTCAAGACGACGCAATCGCCACCTTTCGGACCTATAATGTTGCTGGCATATTCGGCGCCAGGGTCAACAAAACCGCGGAAAGGGTTTCCATGAAAACGACACGCAATTTCTGGCTTTCTTTGTTTGCAGCGGGAACACTTCTCGCAACACCCGTAACCGCTAGACAAGCGTCTGTCGCCACCCGGCTCGAAGCCTCTCCCACGTCTGTGGTTCTCACACGTGGCGAGTCGGTACCCATCGACTTCATTGTATACGATGCGAACGGGAATCGGATGGACACGCCCATCCGGGTGGCGGCCCCCCGTCGCAGCCTACAGTACAACCAGGATGGAACGATCACAGCCTTGCAGGCAGGAGACTTTGAGGTCATCGCAACAGCCGTTATCCCGGCGAACGCAGGGACCGAACCGCCATCCGTACGTGTGTCGGTGCGAGTCAACTGGCCCGCCATCACGCGCATTGCCATTGAAGCATCCGAGGGAGCGTTGTACACCGGGACCACTATCGCTCACGAGGCCGTGGCGTATCACGCTGACGGATCGTTTCGCCCCGGCGCCGACATCGTGTGGTCCGCTTCAAACCCCGACGTTATCGCAGTTGATCGTTATGGATACGCCACGGCCCATCGCGAGGGGTCTGCGTCGGTAGTCGCAACGTTCGAGGGTGTTCGCGGCCAGTTACCTCACGCCGTGGCTCCGTTAGAGGCTACAATGCTTCAGATCGAAGGCGGCCAAGATGAAGTTCGCACCGGTGACGTACAACAGTTCCGGGCCAACGCTCTGTTGCCCAATGGCGACGTCGCAAGCGATGTGCCCGTAATATGGACCTTGGCATACCGTCCGGTAGAAGGCATCGTCGCGCCGGCCGCACCAGGTCAGGTTGACGGCGGCAACGTCGTCGCAGACGTACCCGGCGTCTACACAGTCATGGCCTCGGCTGGGCCGCTTCACGCCACCAAACGTTTCACCGTGGTGCCACGCGACGTGGTCCAGCGTGTGACCGTGGTCGGACATGGCAGCCAGAGTACACACTACACAAGCGATCTGTGGGTGTTTGAGGGTGTCGATGGGCGTGACTACGCACTCACCGGGTCCCGACAGGGCCAAAGTCATGCCTTTGTGTGGGACGTGACAAACCCCGCGAACATCGTGAAGACAGATTCGATTCAAGTCGATGCACGTTCCGTCAACGATGTGAAGGTTTCTCCGGACGGACGCTACGCCGTCATGACACGCGAAGGCGCATCCAATCGCCGCAATGGGTTAGTGATCATGGATATGGCCAATCCCGGCCACCCCGTAATCGCAGCAACCTACGACGAGGGTTTAACGGGCGGTGTACACAACGTATTCGCGGCGGATGACTATCTTTTCGCGTTGTCCGGGGGCGACAAATACATCATCCTCGATGTTCGCGATCCCTACAACCCACGATACGTGAGCGAGTACGATCATCCCAATTCTCGCATTCACGATGTATGGGTGAACGACGGCATCGCGTATTCCGCCGAGTGGCAAACTGGCGTTGTGATGGTAGACGTG
>JAZDDD010000110.1:0-2004 GCA_036679545.1 Gemmatimonadota bacterium
ATACACGATCCGAGCAGATACGATGAATACAAGGGGATGGCTGCTGCGGCCGTCGCGGCTTTCGGCGGGAAGTACATTGCACGTGGCGGGGCCACACAAACATTGGAAGGGGATTGGCAACCGAATCGCTTGGTGCTGCTGGAATTTCCGTCCAAAGAACGCGCACACGAATGGTGGGACTCTGAGCAATATCGTCCGGCGAGGGATCTGCGCCAGACCATGGCCACAACACAGATGGTTCTGGTGGAAGGCACTTAGTCGCGTTTGGTTTTAGATCCGCCCCAACCCGTCGTGAGCGCGATAAGTAGGACGACGAACAACCCCCACGAATAGAAGTTCAGCGCGCCGGCGTGAAACGCAGACACGCGAGGTATTGAACTTACGGCACCGCCGGTGGTGCTGGACGCGAGAATCGTGGGAATGAAAAAGGGAAGTAAAAACGGATACGTGCATACCGTTACATCGAGTATGTTCGCCCGACGGTGTGGGCGCACATTGAACGCCTCACCGGTCTCTCGGGCAAATCGACCCACAGTCAAGATTGCAACCGTTGAATGCGTGGTAAGCAAGACGGCGGCCGAAACCGCAGCGAAAATTCCGAACTCTGCGGACCGGGCAGTGTGAATTCGTTGCCGAGCCCAGTCAATCAGACGGACTACCAGGCCGGAACTCTCGATCCCGCCCACCAAACCCATTAACAAGATGGTGAACACGGACACGCCGATACCGCGCTCCATACCGGACAAGATGGTCCCCCGCGCAATGAACGCTTCGGTATCGACGAACATCAGCTCCCCTGGCGATATCAAACCGAGCAACAGTGACAACACCACACCTCCTGCAACACCGTATAGCAGACCCTCAACCAAATGACGGCGAGCCAAAAGAGCACCGATTACGATGGCGGGAACCATGAGCATCGGGAGCGCAGCCAGGGAGCCGTTCGACAAAGCCGCATTTGATGTCGAAGCCGCACCGGACGAACCCAGCACAAGTGCCGCGATCACCGCCACACACGCCGCCGGCAATGCGTACCGTAAACGTGTTCGCACCACACGCCCCAGCTCCGCACCCTGAGTGGTCGCCGACGCGATCGTGGTATCGGAAACGGGTGAGACATTGTCGCCGAATGTCGCTCCCCCAAGTATGGCCCCAATCAACACTGCTGGTGTTGCGCCGAGGGTTACCCCAGCAGGGTAAAGCAATGGGGAGCAAATGAGAATTGTGCCAAGACTTGTGCCGGTCCCGGTCGAAACAACCGCACAGATCAGAAAGCTCGTAGCGACGAAACCGGCGCCGCTTACACCAAACCGTTCGGCCAGGGCAATGAGTGAATGGACAAAACCGCTTTCCGTCATGATGGAGCCGAGGACACCAGCCAACAGCCACGCGGTCACCATCAGCATGACAATCGGACGACTCATTCCGGCGACCACCGCCTCCGCATAGCCGGATGGGTCACGACAAAGCAAGGTACCGACGATCAAAGCGCCCACCAGAATGGGCCAAAAGCCCCTCTCGTCAGGAGCACCCGACAATCCAAGCCACGCAACACCCGCTAAGAACACAGCGAAAGGAGCTATGGCCCCTAACCCGCCACCGTAGAAGCCCAGTATCTTCTCGCCAGCCGTTTCGTTTGTCACAACTATGATTCCCGTAAAATGAGTCTTGTGAAGGTTACACAACCAGGTTACAGGATATCCGCTGACGGCGGCTAAGGTACCCGGGAGCCATAGCGTTAGAAAGGAGATTGGATGACACAGAACGACGAGTTTTCGCTTTTCGACTTGAAGGTCGAAGTCGTTTCGTCAGAACGTCCGATGGTTTGCAACCATAAGGTCGGCGACCATTTTGAGTTGCGTGGTGAGAACCTATCGTTTCCGCCAGGGCAAACGTTTCCGTTATATCCGCTCGCGGCGTTATTGCCCGTGCTTCCGGCAAAACAGCGTCACACACACCCAAACGATTGGATGACGACAGATACAGACATAGCCTGTCCCGACC
>JAZDDD010000111.1:0-7604 GCA_036679545.1 Gemmatimonadota bacterium
TACAGACGGGTACGCTCATCCGCAACGTACAATGAACCCGGTGTGGTCCACCGACTCTCGCTGGATTGCGTACGCGCGCCGGTTAGACAATCAACTACGCGCGATTTTCGTATTTGACACGCAAAGCGGAGAGACACACCAAATCACGGACGGGATGGCCGACGCGATAACACCCGTGTGGGACCTGTCCGGCAAGTACCTGTATTTCCTGGCCTCAACAGACTACGCCTTGAATACCGGCTGGTTGGACATGACGTCGTACGACCGTCCGGTAACACGCGCGGTGTATGTTGCTCTGTTGCAGGCAGCCGGCCAATCGCCGTTTCTTGCGCGCAGTGACGAAGAAGCGACGGACGTCGACAACACGAACGGGGAAGATGAAGACGACGAGGGTGATCAAGATGATGCGAGCGAAGTTATCATCGACTTCAACGGCATCCAGCGACGCATAGTCGATGCCCCGAACATGCCCCTGCGCAACTACACCGACTTGGTTCCCGGCCCCGAAGGCCAGATTTTCGTCGTGGAGACTATCCCAAACCAAACGGGCACGACCGTTCACCGGTATACCGTCAAGAGTCGGGAGAAAGAAACGTTCCTCGAGCGTGTCAGCGAGATGACGGTTTCGCATGATCGCAAGAAACTCCTGTACCGCAGTGGCAACTCCTGGTCGATCGTCGAAACTACCGGCGGACCACCTTCACACGACGACGGCAACCTCACACTCAACAGCATGCGCGTACAGGTAGAACCGCGGGCGGAATGGGCACAGATGCTTCGCGACGGTTGGCGATTCATGCGCGACTTTTTGTATGTCGACAACGTACACGGCGCACCGTGGGACGACGTGTGGGATTGGTACAGCCCATGGCTGGACGACGTAAGCCACCGATCTGACTTCAATCACCTATTGGACATGGTCTCCGGTGAGGTTGCCGTGGGACACTCATACGTTCGCGGAGGCGACTACCCGGATCTTACCAATCCTCGCACGGGGTTGCTCGGCGCCGATCTAGAAGAAGTCAACGGGTACTATCGTATCACACGCATCTTCACCGGCGAAGATTGGACACCTGGGTTGACCGGACCATTGGCAGTACCCGGGTTGAACATTGCGGAAGGCGACTTCCTCTTGGCTATCGATGGACGAGAACTACGAGCGCCCACAAATCCGTACCAACTACTCGAAGGCACAGCAGGACGCGCCATCACCATTACCGTCAACAGCCAACCGGCTATGGAGGGCGCGCGAACGGTTGTCGTCGAACCAACAACAAACGAGGGCCAACTCAGAACCTGGGCATGGGTAGAGCACAATCGAAAGACGGTTGATGAAATGAGTGGAGGCAGGCTTGCGTACGTGTGGTTGCCCAACACCGGCCGAGGCGGCTACGCATACTTCAACCGGATGTACTTCGCCCAGCAACACAAGCAAGGCGCCGTCATAGATGAACGCAACAACGGTGGCGGATCCGCTGCCGACTACATCGTGGAAGTGCTCGATCGCGAACTAACCGGTTACTTCAATTCCCGCGCCGCAGACCGACGACCATTCACCCAACCGATGGCTGGTTTGTTTGGACCCAAGGTCATGGTCATCAACGAGCGCGCGGGGTCTGGCGGCGATCTGCTCCCATACCTTTTCCGATTCAAGCAGATCGGCCCGCTAATAGGCACTCGGACATGGGGCGGTCTTGTCGGAACGTGGGATACACCGCCACTGATCGACGGCGGACGTTTCGTCGCTCCTCGCGGTGGTTTCTTCAACGTGGATGGCGAGTGGGATGTCGAGGCGGTTGGTGTGGCCGGATATCGAGGTCCGGAATGATCCGCGACCGGTCATCGACGGACATGACCCACAACTGGAACGCGCCGTAGAGGAAGCACTCCGCCTGCTCCAAACCGAACGCATTGTGCTCAAAAGCGAACCACCCGCACCGATAAGGTGGAGACGACCAGTCGCAACCCCGACAGATCGGAATCGGTCGAACCGTTCGCGGAGACAGTGATTTCGACCGGAACACTCCAACGCGCTGGTCACAGCATGCGACGAGCGCGTTGACGAGGCTACCGAGTTTTACATTCCCGTCAACTTCGCCTCAAACCGTGATCGATAGTTACGGCTGAGTTTGACGATTGTATCATTCGACAACACGATATCTCCGTCTCCGCTTGCGTGCGGCCGCAGTTCCTTCACACGGTACACGTTTACGATGGCGGACCGATGAACCCGCACAAACCGATCGGGATTCAGCCAACGTTCCAGCCTGCCGATGGTATCTCGAATAAGATAGCGTTTCCCTTCGGCATGAATCCTTACATAGTTGTCGGCCGCCTCGCACCATTCAATGTCATCGATTGACAAATAGACGATGCGGTCGCCGGTGCGTACAGCTATGCGGCTGGCGCGCGAGGTAGATTTAAGCTCCTGCAAAACTGTTGCGAGGTTAGCAGCTGAATCCGAATCGGCGATTCTTTCCCGTGCCCGCGCAAGCGCTGTCAGAAGTCGATCGTCGTCAAAAGGTTTTAGGAGGTAATCCAACGCACACACATCAAACGCTCGGAGGGCGTACTCATCGTACGCCGTGACAAATACAACCGTCGGGCACAGATCGTCCGGGATGGCCGTCAAGACATCGAAACCATCCATCTCCGGCATCTGGATGTCCAGGAATACGAGATCAGGTCGGTGCGCAACAATCATCTCGACCGCAGAACGTCCGTCCCCCGCCTCCACTACCACCGTTACATCCTCCGCATTCGAGAGGACCGTGCGAATGCCGCGACGAACGAGGGGTTCATCGTCTACGATGAGTACGGTCAGACCATTGGCCCTCATGCGGATTGCGGCTGCACGTGATACGGGATGCGCAGGGAGACGCGAACCGTATCCGCATCTGACGAAAACTCAACACTGTGGCCGCCGTCATAGAGTGCTTCCAACCGCTCCTTCGTAGCGCGGAGACCGACTCCATCTTTCCACTTGCTTGGCGGTGTCACCCGCTTGCCACCACCGCCGTTCTCAACCACTAGGAGCAATTCATTCCCGTCGCGTTCAACAACCACTGAGATCCATGCGGCGCCGGCTTGACGGGATAGGCCGTGCTTGATGCAGTTTTCCACCAACGGCTGCAACACGAAGCTCGGGACGAGTGCATCGTACAAGTTGCTAGGAACATTGCAATTTATCTTGAGTCTATCTTGAAAACGTGTGCGTTCGATATCGAGATACAGCCCAAGGAACTCCAATTCCTCTTTGAGCGGAACCTCTTGGACCGACACGGAGTCCGTTGACCGTCGCAAGAGGTCACCCAGTCTTGCCACGGTGCGTTTTGCAAGCGCTGGGTCCTCCTCTATAAGCACCGTGATATTCTGGAGTGTGTTGAACAAGAAGTGCGGGTGGAGTTGTGTCCTCAGGGTTTCCAGTCGCGCGGCAAGCAATTGTGCTTTGAGTTGGGAAGCAGCCAATTCGCGTTCGCGGAATCGTTGGTAGTAATCCAAGGCGTAGCCTCCGCCGAGAATCGTCCAATAGATTAGGACGAGAAAATGAAATTGGCTTCCCAAAGCCCCAAGAAAGGCCTGCGCAACTGTAGCCTCCCAGTCAGTGGGTGTCGCAACGTTGATGAGTGCGAGCACAACGGTGTGCAGAAGCGCAACACCCACCCCAACCACGACGTGCAGTCCAACCGCCCGGGCTACATGTGGCCGCGCAATTCGGACCCGGCGACCGAGGAGGAGTACGAATGGGGCGATCGCCGCCCATACCATCCACACCGGAAACTGTGAGAGTGCGGTTCCAACTAGCGTCGTCGACCGGCCGCGCATCAGCGTGAACACGTACGCCTGGACCGTCGCCACGACTCCAATGACGAGGAGGATGCCCGAGATCAGGGCCGCTTGAACCCGAGGGGTCGTTATGGCAATGCGCATTCTATATTATTGACTACGGTATACAAACGACCAAGTTCCGAGGGTGGCTCACCACCCCCGGAACGATATCTGACCGTTTGACGGACTGGTTACTGGTTGTCGGTAGCGCGGGCAACCGGCCACGACCGCATAGTCGTGTCACCCCACGACGCTTCTGTCTTGAGAATCAGTCCGGAACTCTCAGCGATCCAGTATCTCGCTTCGCCATCTTGACCATCGCGCATCGTCCGCACGACAAACGTCTTCACCGGATCCCGATTTTCACGATCTACCCATTCCACCTTTTCAACGGCAACCGAAATCCACGAAACCGAACCGTCGTCCGTCTTCAGAACCGGTAGCTGTGTCGAAAATCCCTCGCCCAAGTCGAGTGAACGTAAGACCAGTGGCAAACCCGCCATGTGGTACGCGGTCCGGGAAAATGAGGCGTCCACCACATTCTCCTCGCCTTCAGGGGAGGTCTTCGTACCGTGTATCCGGTCATGCGACACATCTAGTGCGAGTACTCCACGCCACACGTTGTGCGATCGAATGCGGACCGGTCTGAGTGTAGCTCGATCGTACACGACGGTATCGACACTCGTTTGACGGCCATCCATCTCCGTGCGTGTAACTTGGCGAACAAAGCGCTTGCCGGACCACTCGGTAAAGCTGAGTTCTTCGGACTGGCGCGGCCCTGCCCTCTCTTCGCCGCCCGTGATCAGGATACTCTCGGTAACGTGAGTGCCCGCCCACAGTTTTTCGGTGTTCAGCGATTGGCCACCTGCGGTTTGCGCGGTTGCTGGGCCTGCCATGGCAACCGCCAGTACAGTAATCGTGGCGACCTTCATTGTCCCCTCCAGGATCAAAGTCTGATGGGTCCAACTTAGATCCATGGCCCCGAAGGGCCACACCATTTGTGGCCAGACGTTGTTTTGTGGGGTGGAACGTGGCGCCGACAACGGGGTCAGCAGCAACGCTCGTCAATCAGTTTGACGTGTCCGGCTCGATCCGCGCGTGACGTGCTCGCCACGACCAAATCAGCTCCCAGAATAGTATGCATCGAAAACGGAAAGCCCTAACGGCGAAAAACACCGTCAGGGCTCGCGGACGTAACGCTACTGATTGCTACGGTTGATCGGTCATCACAGTGGGTGTTTCGACGCCCCGTAGGTGTTGTTCGAGAAACGCTAAGATCGCCCGATAACCACGCTCTTGGTTCTTCTTGTTCCGGAAGCCATGGCCTTCGTCTGGGAATACGATGTACTCCACCGGAACATTGTTGGCGCGTACGGCGGCGACCCTCCCACCACGGAGGAATGCTCTCCAAGGTACGCAGCCAATTCGTGACCCCGAAGATATCCACGCCGACCTCGAATACCTCGGGTTCAAACGCCAACGCTGCGACAACCATGTAACCGCCGTAACTGCCACCAATGATTCCGATCTTGTCGCGATCGACGTAACCCGTCTCGATCAGCATCTGTTTGCTGGCGACGACGTCCTTTAGATCGGCCTCTCCGTGTTTTTGGTCGTCCATGGCAACAAACGACTTACCATATCCTGAGCTGCCCCGGTTGTTGATAGCATAGATGACGTAACCGTGATTCACCAGGTATTGAATCAAGCCACTGTAACCGACTCGTGATTGTCCACCGGGACCGCCATGCACCCAAACCAACGCCGGCGCCGGCGTGCTTGACGTGGCCTGATGCGGCTTATACAACACACCGGGAATCTCAAGACCATCGTACGACTCAAAGCGTGCAATAGTGGCGTCAACGAGATTTTCGGAGTCGATGTTTTCGTTCAGGCTATTGCTCAACCGACGGGGTTCTCCGCCATCCATAGATTGCACGAAGATGTCACTCGGGAACCGACTGCCACTCGCATACATTGCGACCTGTGCATCATCAGCGGAAAAACGAACCGACGTTACGTTGGCGCCAGGAATCTCGGGAAATGGCACCAGCTCCATCGTCTCGGCGTCATAGACCCTAAGATCGGTCCGCGCATCCGCATTGATACCAACGGTTAGATATTTGCCCCCTCGGGAGAGACCAGCATACATAACGTCCCACTCCGAGGCGACCATTTCCTCCTTATCACCGCTCTGCAGTTCGTATCGGAAGAGACGTTGATATTCGCCGTCTTGATTCGTCGTGTAGTACAGGTAACGACCATCTGAAGAGAAGTCATTCGGAGAAGATGACACATCGCCTTCGTGTGGAGTGATGTGGGTGCGCTCCCCCGTCACAAGATTTTGCACGTACAGGTCACTATCGTTGGTCGTTCGCACGGCGATCAACGTGATATAGCGACCATCATCAGACAGCACGCCCGGGAAATGACCGTCGTCGTTTTGAAAGATCATCTCACGTTGGTAACCGTCCGCCGCCTGGTAACGGTATACATCGAAGAATCGCGGATCACGTTCGTTGGTAGCGACAAAGAACGAACTACGATCACTCGACCAGCCGCTGAACTGCGCCTTGAGGTTGTCACCAGGCGTAAGATCGGTGACATCACCGTTGGCATCTTGGACATAGAGGTGGTTGAGTTCGTTGCCTCCCTGGTCTGACGTATAAAGGAAACGCTCGTCGTCACCAAAGTAAGAAACGGTCAACACCGCGTCCTCGGTGGATGTGGTAAGCTGTGTCGGCTCACCACCACCAACGGGAACGGCGTATGCGTTGAACACCCCGCTCGCGTCGTGATGCACGAGCAGCTTTGATCCGTCGGGCGAAAAGTCTCCGCCGCCATAGGAGGTATTTTTGAGAAAATCCTCGATTGAATATTGTGGTACTTCCCGTGGAACCACCTCGCAGCCGTGCAGGCCGGCGAAGACCGGAACGGATACGAGCAGGATCTTACCGAGTTTCATCATGAGCCTCCTGGATGGACACTGACCAACGCGGGAACGCTGTGGAACCCGGTACATATCGGTAATATGCCGCTGAATCCCATGGAAGTGAATGATGATGCGGAAAACGCGTTAGTCGGATCGCAACGACACCAGGGGGTCAACCCGTGTTGCGCGCAGTGACGGAATGACACACGCAACGAGCCCAACACCCAGGAACAACGCTGCCGCGCCACCGTACGTCGCAAAATCTGTGGTCGAAACGCTATAAAGCTGACTTTCCAAAAACCGAGCGATGCCCACCGCGATCATAAGACCAACCGCAACACCGCCAACAATCAGCCCCGTGGCCTGTCCCAGCAACGCACGCAGAACCCGGATTGAGTCGGCGCCGAGGGCCATGCGCACACCGATCTCCTTCGTTTGTGTGGATACCGTGAATGCCATAATCCCAAAAAGTCCGCCCGCGGACAACAACAACGCGATAGCCGCAAACGCACCCAATTGGCGAGTGGCCGCCCGACTGGGGGCAACCTGCGCCTCGACGATCTCGGCGAGGGTCGATGCGTCGAAGACGGGGAGCATCGGATCAATCTCGCCAATTGTCTCCCGTATCAGCATGGGCAAGTCTGCCGCCGTCCCTCGCCCGCGGACGGCAACCTGCAAATCCGCTCTACTGGATTGGGAAAGGGGGACAAAAATGTCCGGATCGTCGGGATTGACTTCCTGGTTGGGTACGAGCCCGCGATAGGTTGCATCGGCGACCACACCGATGATCGTTGCATCGCCTATCGTTCGGCCAAGCGGGCTTTCATGGGGCCAAAACCTTCGC
>JAZDDD010000112.1:0-6686 GCA_036679545.1 Gemmatimonadota bacterium
AGTCGCCCGAGCCATCATCGCTCGACCACGTGTCATATTGGCCGACGAACCGACGGGTAACTTGCATTCGGATCAAGCGAGAGAAATCATGGAATTGTTCCAACGTCTCAATCGGGAAGGTTCCACGGTCGTACAGGTGACGCACTCGGAAGAAAATGCGAGCTTTGGGAACCGGACGGTCGAGATGTTTGATGGGGAGGTGAAATAGCCGCATAACCCTTCTGAGAAAAACAGCGCCGCGGGATCCGAAAAACGGCGCGTGTTTATGCAGTTCACGGAAAATGTCTAGTTAAATCAAGAAACGACTATTTTCTTTCGATCACACAAACGATCCTCCGTGTATTCCGCGGGTTCCGTGGCGCTCTATCCTCAGACCTTTTCACCGTGATCCCATGCAACACCACAACATCAATGTTACCAAAACTGCTCGTTACGTCACCCTCGGAACGTTGGGCGCGCACACACGGCAGGTTTGGTTCCTCTGTCACGGATACAGCCAACTCGCGGACGACTTTCTCGGGTATTGCAAAACGCTCGAGCACAAAACACGCTACCTAATTGCCCCCGAAGCACTATCTCGGTTTTATCCTACGGGCACCGCCGGGAAAGTTGGCGCATCTTGGATGACACGAGAAGATCGTGAAGCCGACATCGCAGACTACGTCAAGTATCTCGATGCGTTGTACGACGAAACATTCACACACGTGCAACGCGGGCGCGTAACCGTACATGTACTCGGTTTCTCCCAGGGCGTGGCAACCGCATGCCGTTGGGTTGCACGCGGAGACGCAAAGCTCGACCATCTTGTCATGTGGTCGGAACGCCTTCCACCCGAGTTCGCCACGCCCCAACTAGTCGATCCGTTTCGTGATCTGCGTCTCACCGTTGTGAACGGTAGAACCGACGAGTTCATCACGGCGGGCGCCCTTGATGAAAACGCCACGCGCTTGGAAAAACTCGGACTCTTCTTTGAGGACATCCGCTTTGACGGCGGACACCGAATGGATAAGGAAACCTTAAGAGGCTTGGTCCGAGAAGCGAAAGATTAGCCTGACGCAAAAGCTCGCCCCGGCGGCCCAACGATCGTCATCGCGAACATGACTGACGAAACAGCGGGCCGCCGGTAGCGGGCAGCAGACAGCTCCTACATCATCCTCCGGCCTCGGACGTGGTGGCATCCACCATATTCACTTCTTCCGCACCACCCAAATAAATTCCGTTGAACAAGAACTTGAAGGTACCGTGCGGTTGGCCACGACGAATGATCTCCGGACCGAACAGATAAAGGGTGCCCTCACCAACGTCCGTCTCGGCAATCGTCACACCACCATTTAGGTAGTGTTGTCCCCACGCCCAACCACTTCGCAACGGTTCACGGGTATCGAACCAACCAATGGGCCGCACACCTTTTTCGCGCGCTTGCTCGGTCAACTCGAATACCGGGCTGTTGTTGAAGTGAACATCCACCTCTTCGTCCATACCCCACGCAATGGGTTGCGTATTGTCAACACGAATCTTCGCGATGGAGCCCGGTACGAAGTATTGTTCGCGCGCCAACGGCTCGCCCTCGTGATCCATCATGTAGTTCTGCAACCCGGTACCCAGATGACGGGCCATAGCCGCAGAACTTCCAATCGTAATCATGGTTCCGCCGTTGCGTAGGAACGCTTCCAGTTGCGGAACTGTCTCGTCGGTTGTCACCGAGCCCAGACGATCTTGATACTCGCTGGGGACGTTGTCCGGATTACCGCCACCAAAGCCCCGTTGGCCATCACCGGCACCCGGAATCGCGCCATTCACGAAAACGAGCACATCAAAATCCGCGTTTAGATTCCCGCGGTCGAGCCGCTGCGGGTAGACGACTTCGTAGTCAAACTCAAACTCTTCCAGCACCCAACGAGCCCAACCCGAAGGCATGGATCCACCATATCGGTCCCACAGACCGACTCGTACCGGTTGCATCCGCATAGCCCGACCGCCCGGCGCGCTGCGGACGCCTCGGAAATCGATGCCAAGTTCCGCCGCCAGAGCTTCCAGTCGGCCCCTCGTATTGCGACCGGCGGCGATGTAAACCGTACCAGCCTCCATCATCTCACCGCCATCCATCTGGGACTCACCCATCCAATAGACCTGCTCGCCCTCTTTCATGAGGCGATTCGTCGCAATGAAAACATCGTTCACACGGTGGCTTGCCACAAAACCAACGGCGCCGTTTGTGTTGGTGACGCGGCCGCGCGCGACATCGGCAAACCCATCGATACGTTCGAAAGGCCCGTCGAACCCGTCCAGGATACGATCGAAGTCGATTCCCATCTGGAAGGCGACCGTCCAACCGGTGTTGTCGTACGGTGATACCGGCGGACCACCCGGATACGCAAAATCATTCGGATGGACTTGGGGTTCGAACATGTCGAGGACAAACGGTCGAAATGCCTGCGCCGTCTTCACCACGTATGATCCCGCAGGGTACCGCTTGTCATCCACCGAGAACGCCCGACGCGCACGATGTACGGCCACGCCGTTGTGAATCAACACATTGGCAAACTTCGTCGCCGTGGGGAAATCTGCTTGGTCTGACGGAATGATGTACCCGCGGGGATCGCGCGAATCGGGATCGCGGAACACACTCGTAAACACCTCGTCAGGCGTGCCGCGCCGTCTAAAGGAACCTGTACCACCACGGTCCGGTTGGCTGGGTTCAATCCTCCGGGCCGCATCTCTTGCCGCGGCGATGACGGCCGGGTCCGTTCTCCACGTGTCGCGCTTGCCTTTTGCGATCGCGTCGCGACCCATGATGTAAATGTTATAGAGAAGATCGACCTTATTACGAGTCGCATAGTTCAACACGGCGCGGTTCGATGTCTGCGAGTAATCGATCGAACTCCGGAAATGCCATTCCTGCGGTTCAATCGGCAATGGCAGGTCATTGCGCGGAAGTTGGTTGTCGAGAATCAACGGAATACGGATGGGTGTAGGATGACCGATGGTCTCCGTCAGCAAACCAATCATGTTGTGAAAATACGGCGTGGTCCGAAGCCCGCCATTCCACCACGTGGAATAGCTCGCACCGGATCGCATGGTGGTTCCTGCTTTGCCTTCGGCCACAAACCGACTGTGAATTGCCGTACCCACGGCTTCGATGCCTAACGGAAGCAGTGAGTGATAGTTGTAATTAAATGGATCGCGAAACGGCGGCGCAAACATCACCGTGCCCGCTGGTCCCGTCTGGTGGTGATTGTAAACAATTTGCGGATACCACGTACGATACATGATGCGATTCATGTTCATGGTTTCCGACTGCGTCGACATATAGAAGTCTCGGTTGTTATCATGCCCGGTGTACTTCTGATACAAAACCGGGATGCCACCCGTGCTGCGTTCCATTGGGTCCGCTTCTCTCATGTACCAGTTCGAAACCAACTCCATCCCATCCGGATTCGCATGAACCGCGAGGACGATGGCGTCGTCCAGAAAACGGCGGGTCTCTTCGTCGTTCATGCTCGCCATTTGATAGACGAACTCCATCAATTGGTGGGCGCCTAACACTTCAGTCGCGTGCAGACCGCCGTCAATCCAAATGATTGCCTTCCCGTCTTCCGCCAGTTGCCGCGCCTCTTCGTCCGTTACGTCTTCGGCAAGCGCCAACCGCCGCGAGATCTCACGGTACCGATCCAAGTTCCGATGGTTCTCGGGCGATGTGATGATGGCCATCAGGTGCGGACGGCCTTCTTCGGTACGACCGATTTCCTCGAGCACAATGCGAGGCGATTCACGAGCCAACGTTGCCCAATAGTCCTGCAATTGCGTGTATGTCGCGAGCTGGTAGTCGTCTCCGATGTTGAATCCAAACGCTTGCGTCGGTGTGGTCACTTGCTGCCCGGATACCGGCACTGCAAGCGCCATCCAACACGCCGCCAGTATCACAAACCCGGCATTTGAGAGACGCGCCGATTTACTGGATGTGGCCGTCATGTCAACCTACCTCTTTGAAAGAAGGCTCTCAGAGCCGTGGAATCGCAATCAAACGTGTAGTCTGAATACTGAATTGATATTGTGTTAGAGATACCTGATCCTTTGCCCCGACGGCACCCACCGCTAGTGTTCCAGAATGAGCGTTGGGGAAAAAGCCGCTGATCGTGGTATCATCGCCCGATACCGGGACCGCATCAACCTGCCACCACAGGCCTCACCAATTTCTCTCGGCGAGGGCGATACACCACTCGTGCCGGCGCCACGACTCGCTGCGGATATTGGCTTCGATGGCGAATTGTACCTAAAATTTGACGGTAACAACCCCACGGGATCATTCAAGGACCGGGGCATGGCCGTCGCAATGACCGCGGCCGCTCACAATGGGGCGCGGGCCGTGATCTGCGCTTCAACCGGAAACACTTCAGCGGCGGCGGCGGCCTACGCCGCGCGCGCCGAGATTCCCGCGTTCGTGATTATTCCGTCCGGCAAAATCGCACTCGGCAAACTCAGTCAAGCCATTTCACACGGGGCGAAAATCGTCGAGATCGACGGTAATTTCGACATCGCATTAAACATCGTCAGACAACTCGGCGCGGACGCCGATTGCACCGTCGTGAATTCCACCAACCCGCACCGGATCGAAGGCCAAAAAACTGCGGCTTTCGAGATTTGCGACTCGCTCGGAGACGCGCCTGACTACCACTTCTTACCGGTGGGGAACGCGGGCAACATCACCGCTTATTGGAGGGGTTATACGGAGTACCATTCCGAAGCCTTGATCGGCCACACTCCACACATGATGGGTATCCAGGCTTCAGGCGCCGCGCCGCTCGTTTTGGGTCACACGGTGGACAACCCCGAAACGGTGGCCACGGCTATTCGAATCGGACAACCAGCAAGCTGGGAAGGTGCAATATCGGCGCGGGATGAATCAGACGGTCGGATCGATTCGGTGACAGACGACCAAATCCTCCATGCATACAGACAGATCGCGTCGTTGGAAGGTGTCTTCGCAGAGCCTGCGTCTGCCGCTTCGATAGCCGGGCTCGCTGCGGCCGTTCGGCGGGGGGATATCACGCGTGGGTCGACCGTCGTGTGCACAATGACGGGCCACGGTCTGAAAGATCCAACAACTGCCATGGACATCGCCACGCCGCCAAAACGCGTAGCCGCCGACGTGGACGAGGTACGCGGTGTGCTTTGGCCGTGAGTTCGAACACAACACCCGCCGATAACGCAGGCGTGCCATCGCACGAAATACTATTCGCGTTCATAGCCGGCATCTTCCTCACGTCATTGACGGTGGGAAACGTGATTGGCGTGACGAAGTTCGTCGATCTGGTCTGGTTCACTGTTCCGGTTGGTCTCTTGGCGTACCCCGTCACATTTCTTGCCACCGATCTCATCTGCGAACTGTACGGCCGGCGTCGAGCACAACTCGTTGTGTGGGTTGGGTTCTCGATGAACTTCTTCATGTTGTTACTCATGTGGGTCGGGCATGCCCTACCAAATGCGGCGGGGGTGTCCGGAGCAGCGAGCACGTTCGATTCGGTTTTCGAGTTCATGAGACCAAACGTCATTGCCTCGATGGTCGCCTATCTCATTTCGCAAACCGTAGACGTCCGTCTTTTCCATTTTTGGAAACGTGTCACCAACGGCAAGCACCTGTGGCTTCGCAACAACGGCTCAACGATCTTGAGTCAAATCATCGATACCGTGACGATTCTCACCATTCTGTATTTATCTAGCGGCCTCGGGGCAGAAATCAACTCGGTTGGCGCATTGATAGCCCTCATGTTCGATTCGTACAAATTCAAATTTCTTTTTGCACTCCTGGATACACCACTATTTTACCTTGGGGTTTACGTTTTCCGTGATCGTATGAACGTCACTCCGCAACTCGCAAGCTGACGCATTGAGGTGACCGTGCGCACTATTTCAGATGTGGAGCTTCTCAAGAAGCTCATCAGTTTCGATTCGACGAGTCGTAACTCCAACCTCCCTCTTGCAGACTTCCTGTGCGACTATCTCGACCGTCCCGGGGTGACCATAGAACGGAATCCATCACCGGACGGAACTAAAACCAATCTCCTCGTGTGGATCGGCCCCGATTCAGATCCCACGACGCGCAACGGTTTGGTTCTGTCCGGTCATATGGATGTCGTGCCAGCCGATGAGGATGATTGGCGGAGCGATCCGTTTGTTGCCACACGGATCAACGACCATTGGGTCGGTCGCGGCACCGCAGATATGAAGGGGTTTCTCGCCACGGCCGTAAACATGCTCGCAATGTTCGACACAAAAACGGCGCGAGCACCACTCGCACTGCTCTTCACGTACGACGAAGAAGTCGGAACAATTGGGGCGCGGCACTTCGTCGAAACATGGAAGGGTCTCCGCACACTTCCCCGGCATGTGATCATCGGTGAACCCACCTCACTCAAACCAATCCGTATGCACAAGGGCCACATGACGGTACGGTTCACGACCACGGGAATCAGTGCGCACAGTGGTCTGCCTCACCTTGGCAAAAACGCCATCGAGCCCGCCGCGAAAATCGTGAGCGCTTTGGCACAACTACGGGACCATCTTGCAAAAGAGCGCCCCGATTCCGGCGGTCATTTCCCCGAGGTGCCCTTCCTTGCCATCAACGTCGGACAAATATCCGGTGGCTCCGCCATCAACGTCGTACCGGATGAATGTCACATCGACGT
>JAZDDD010000113.1:0-7100 GCA_036679545.1 Gemmatimonadota bacterium
CATGCAGGTGCTCCGGGCTCTCGGGCCGTTGCCGAGTACGCGCTGGCAAAGTTTCGGGAATGGGGCTTGGACGCGCAGATCGAAGAGTTTGAAGCGTACATGCCGTTGCCTATTTCACGGCATGTCGAACTGGTGTCGCCGGGCCGGTACGTCGCCCGACTCGAGGAGCCGGTCATTCCTGAAGACAAAGATTCGGACGACCAGAATCAGTTACCGACCTACAACGCGTATTCGGCCGATGGAGATGTTACGGGCGAATTGGTTTACGTAAACTATGGCTTACCGGAAGACTATGAACGTTTGGAGGAGATGGGTATAGACGTTCGTGGCAAGATTGTGATCGCCAAATACGGACGGAGCTGGCGTGGTATCAAACCGTAGGTTGCGGCGGAGCACGGGGCCATTGCGTGTCTCATGTACTCCGATCCACGCGACGACGGTTTCTTTACGGGCGATCCTTACCCAGAGGGACCAATGCGTCCCAAGTTCGGCGCGCAGCGTGGTAGTGTGATGGATATGCCGACCCACCCGGGTGACCCGCTGACGCCAGGTTGGGGTGCCGTCCAGGACGGGAGAAAACTCGATCCCTCTGAAGCAAAGACATTGATGACGATTCCAGTGCTTCCGCTTGGTTGGGGTGACGCGCTTCCCTTGTTGGAAGCGCTTGGTGGACCGGTTGCACCGAATGACGATTGGAAGGGTGCGTTACCCATTACCTACCATGTTGGTCCCGGGCCGGCACAGGTTCGCGTCGCGCTCGATTTTGATTGGGCAAATCGCACGCTGTACAATGTGACCGTGCGTATACCGGGTGCTGTCGATGATGAGCAATTGGTGATTCACGGAAACCATCACGACGCGTGGGTCAATGGTGCCGCGGATCCCACGTCCGGTGCGGTTGCATTGATGGAAACGGCCCGTTCGTTGGCAGTGGCGCTCGAGACGGGATGGCGTCCACGCCGAACCATCATATTTGCACTTTGGGATGGAGAGGAGTGGGGCCTACTCGGTTCCACGGAATGGGCTGAACATCATCGTGAGACCCTCGATGATCAGGCTGTGACATACTTCAATTCCGACTCGTATGTTGCGGGTTGGTTTGGAGGCGGGGGTTCGCACACACTCAAGACATTTGTCGAACAGGTCGCACGGGACATCAAAGATCCGCGCACCCAAATGAGCGCATTGGATGCTGCACTCCAACGGCGACTCGAGGGAATGAACTCAGCATCTGATTCGGCACGTGCGCGCGAGGAAGGTTTTCAGTTAAATGCGTTGGGGTCCGGTTCGGATTATACGGTTTTTATCGATCACCTGACAATCGCGTCGGTGAATCTCGGACATGGTGGCGCACAATCAACGGGCGTGTATCACTCCACGTATGACAGCTATGACTTTTATACGAAGTACAGTGATCCTGGCTTCCGTTATGGTGTGGCGCAGGCGGCCGCGTTTGGCGTTGCCGTGACGCGAATGGCTGACGCTCCACTATTGCCGTTCTCGTTTCGTGATGCCGCCGCCACGTTTGCCACCTATCGGTCCGAGATTCAGGAATTGGCGGATGACAAGCTGGGGAACGGGCATTTGGCGTTGGGTGGTGTGCAAGCCGCTGTGGACAGGCTGGCAGCGGCCGGACATGCATTCGATACGGCGTATGAAGACGTCATATCTCACGGTTCGGAGTGGCTTCAACGGCGCACTCGGGATCTGCGAACGATCAATCGGGAGATCTTCCAAACGGAACGCGACCTGATGTTGTCCGATGGACTCCCACGTCGCGAATGGTTCCGCCACAGTATTTACGCACCGGGGTTTTATACCGGATACGGAGTGAAAACCATGCCGGGGATCCGTGAAGCGGTGGAGCAGGGCAATCACGCCGAAGCAACGGCCGAAGCCGCACATGTCGCGCTTGCCATCGACCGAATGGCGCAGCGGGTTGAGGGAATCGTGCGACAACTTCATAGTCTTTTGAACTAGTTGAGAGTAATCAAATGAGCCACGTAAAGAATGGATTGCTTGTATGGGCTGCATGGAGTTTGTCGGCCTGTACGTCCGACCCCACGGACGCCGCCCGGTCGCTGATTGAAGCTGGGGGTTTTGCTGCGGCGATTGAAACACTTTCGTCCGACGAATTCGAAGGTCGTGGTCCTTCGTCTCGTGGGGAAGAACGAACAGTCCAGTACCTCGAATCGGAGTTTCAACGTCTCGGTCTCGAACCTGGCAATGGTGACAGCTACTTCCAGGATGTTCCCGTCGTGGCGACGACGGTTCAGAACACACCCGAGTTATCCGTCCGTGGTGGAGGGAACAACCTGCGTTATCAATTCGGAACCGATCATGTGACGTGGACGAAACGTGTTATCGACCAGAGCTCGCTCGTGAATTCCGAGTTGGTCTTTGTGGGGTATGGTATCGTAGCACCCGAGTATGATTGGAATGACTACGATGGATTGGATATGGCTGGCAAGACGGCGGTCATTCTGGTGAACGATCCGGGGTTTGCAACGCAAGATGACCAATTGTTCAACGGCAACGCAATGACCTACTATGGTCGGTGGACGTACAAGTACGAGGAGGCGGCGCGACAGGGTGCAGCCGGCGCGCTGATCGTTCACGACACCGGACCTGCCGGGTATCCGTGGGACGTTGTTGAGAGTAGTTGGACCGGTCCACAGTTCGCGCTTGCCGCAGATGACGACAACATAGGTCGCGTGGCGGTAGAAGGATGGCTCTCTAACCAATCGGCGCGCGCTCTGCTGACCGCCGCCGGACTGGATCTCGATACGCTAATGGCTGGTGCGGTGACCAACGGTTTCAGCGCTGTTGACCTCGGAATGACTGTTTCCGTTGCACTACAAAACAATCTCGAGCGCTCGGCATCCAGGAACGTCCTCGGCTTGGTCAGAGGAAGTGAACGACCTGACGAATACGTGGTCTACATGGCGCACTGGGACCACTTTGGTCGTGACGAGAATCTGGAAGGCGACCAGATTTATAATGGTGCGTTTGATAACGCGACCGGTACCGCGGGTCTGTTGGAGTTGGCTGAGTCGTACGCAAGCCTTCGGCCTGCACCGGCACGCTCTGTGCTTTTCCTGGCGGTGACTGCCGAAGAGCAGGGGCTACTCGGGTCAGAGTACTACGCGACGAATCCCGTGTTTCCAACGAATCAAACGGTGGCCGCCATCAATATGGATGGACTCAATATTCATGGGCCCATGCGGGATGTCACGGTTATCGGTTTGGGCAACTCGGAGTTGGACGATTACCTCGAGACGGCGGCCGGTGCGGTGGGGCGCATCCTTCGTCCGGATCCCGAGCCCGAAAAAGGCTACTTCTACCGTTCCGATCATTTCAGTTTCGCCAAGGTTGGCGTACCAGCCTTGTATGCGGATGCCGGTATTGATCACGTTGAACACGGTGAGGCATGGACGCTTCAGCAACGTGAAGCGTACGTCGCCAATGACTACCACAAAACCAGCGATGAGTTCGATCCGAGTTGGGACCTTTCGGGAGCCATCGAAGATCTCCACTTGTTGTTCAACGTTGGATATGCCATAGCTACGTCGGACGCGTTTCCCAATTGGCGAGAGGGCAATGAGTTCCGGGCCATTCGTGACGCTGACGTACGCAGGATGAGTAGTGACAGATGACGGTGTTGCCGAGCTAACGGTGGGGTTACCGTCGCGGTACGGTACCCCCGTGATCACGCACGTCGATGTGTCAATCTTTCACAAGCGATATGCAACCCATTGCTTGGCCTGTAACTTTTGCGCAGACATGTGTTGTAGTTACGGTGTGGATGTCGATCTGTTGCATCGGGATCGCCTGCTAGAACGTGCCGACGTGCTCGAAGCGTATGTGGGTGTACCGAGGGAGCGTTGGTTCCAACCGGACATCATCCACGACGACGAGATGCCGGGTGGAGGGTCGGTACGAACCGGTGTCGATGGCCGCGGGTGTATCTTTCTCAACCAAGACGGGCGTGGCTGTACGATCCATATGTTTTGCGACGAGATGGGGATCGACTATCAAGAACTCAAGTCGATAGTCGATTGTTTGTTTCCGCTGACCGTGAACGATGGAGTCTTGGCGCCGGCCGATGAGGTGGACGACCGAACATTGGTCTGTGTAGGAAACGGGGAAACGTTATACCGCGGGTTGCGAGATGAGGTGAGGTACTACTTCGGCGATTCCGCGCTTACGGCGTTAGATCGTCTTGAACGGGGGAGCGCTTACGGCGTTAGATCGTCTTGAACGGGGGAACGTTGAACGTTGAACGCTGAACGTCGAACTTCGAACTTCGAACGTTGAGCGGCTGGGTTCAGCGTTCGACGTTCAGTGTTCGACGTTCAAAGTTCCCTAGCTTGCTAGACGAAGATCCGGAAAGTACACGGACCAGGCAAACCAGTACGCCATGAAGGCGTCATCCACCCGCGCGAGTTGTTCCCCGGCAAGCGGTCCGGCAATGGCCAACCCCAACTCGTCCCACGTCGAACCCGTCTCTGTGTCCTCGACGGTGCGGTTTGCCACACTGAGTATCATGAAGGTCAATGTCTGGCCGTTCACACGGCGATCAAACGCGACCGCCGCCTCTTCGTCGGTTACGTATGTGACGAGGAACGGTATCCCACCGACGGAATCGTTCCGGATGCCATAGGATGTACCCTCGCCCAGGGCGCCAAACGGAAAGACAACCGCGTTTGAGTCGCTAAACACACCGAATACGAACTCCTTAGCTTCCCGATCATCGTCGAAAGGTGCTGAGGGATAAAACAATTCGCTGTTTTGCATATAGTCCGCGTACGGATTTGCATTGTAGTCCCTGTCGAAGAAACCCGTATTGAAATCGAGTGTGGTGGTCTGCGGATGAATCTCTTTCCAGTGGCTCCACGTGGTTTCCAAAGCGGGGAGTCGGTTTAGCGTTGTGCCACGGTCGGGACCGCATTGCGAACCAAACATCATTTGGACCCACAGGCTGCTTTTCTGACGGTCGTACATCACAAGGTTGTTTTCGAATAGCAGTCCGGAAACGCCGAAGTTTTTGGCGAACCCTTCGATTTGCGGATCGAACACGATGCCGGATGCGGTGAGCGGGCAGTAGGTCACGAGAATCTGTGTGCCGCCGAGCGTGTCGTTCACAATTTCGTGCCACCGCATGATGGCAAGTGGGTAGGCCCGGGCGGCACCGTTGACCACGATGCCAAGCACACGTTCGTCGTCAGTAATAGAGGGCTCGGCGTTTGCCACCGTGGTGACGCCGGGCTGTGTGAGTGACGGAATACCGTCTCGGACCTGCCCCTGGAAGAACAGGTCTTCAGGGATTGAGCATGACAGCTGTGCTGGTGGTGGCGGTGGTGTGGGGCCATCACTGCTGCAAGCGAGAGCGAATCCCGCGAGCATGAGGCCGGCGTTTCTTACTTTCATAACTCGGAAACCGGAGACTGTGGACAAGAGTTCCCCAAAACGTAAGATCCTCAGGTGTCATCCTCGGCTTTTGCCTGCGCGGCATCAAAGACCGATTTCCACGTTTTGAGAGACAAGCGCTTCATCGCGCGTTTGAGACGTTGCCTCCAGAAGAGCAGCCCGCCGAGCAGGCCTGACACCCCGAGCACGATGTCCGCCCGGTCGAACAGGCCGTCTACCACGGTCTCCCAGGATGCCGGTAGGAGGCCATTTACGAGCCAGGGCACGGCGTTATAGAAAAAGGACGGGATCTTGAGGGCCCATGATGATCCGGTGGGTGGATTCCGCAACATCTCGTTGAAAGCTGGAAGCAAACCGGCAAATTCCGGCCACGCGTCTATGTGCGGCGAGACCCTGAAATAGGTGGCCAATCCGGTGACAGCCAGGGTTAAACCGATAAACACGTAATAAAGCACCACACGCGTTTTTGTCTTGGATTGTAGTTCCGATTGAACGGCGAGCCGAAGACCTCTGTGCTCGCCCAGGCTGGCCGCCACTGCCGTCGCATATTCAGTTTGGCCATGGTCGGTTGCCATGACCTCAAAGTCGATAGGAACCACCTCGGGCGCGTATGCGTCGGTTGCTCGCTCGACACGATTGAAAACAGTGTCGTGAATTTTGGGCTCACCCTTGCAGTACACTTTGCTCAACACATCAACAAGGCGCGGGCGGTATCGGTAGTACGCGGCCAACCCAGATCGAGAATCGTAGAGCTTGGCGTGAACATCTGCCTCCTCGCGTGCCTGTGTGCGCTCGGACTCGATAAAGCGGAGTCCACGTTCGCTCCCCGCCGCTGATTCGGTGGTGGACGCCTTTTCCATCATCCAATCCAGTGTGACGGCTGACATGCCTTGTTTGGGGTAACCCCCGCCGATATTGGAGTGGACACCGGCAAACCAGACCTGCTCAATTTGCTGATGCGCTGCCGTTTTGTGCTCGTCCCACATAACTGGATCGAAGGTCTGACGTTCGTCGTCCAGCGCGAGCGCGTGGTATCCGTGGACCATTTGCGGATTCACATCATGATCGTGTGGGCGCCGGACCCGACGGGCGACGGCGTAGATCGTTTTGCGCATCCAATCGAAGGGAACGCCAATTGCGTCTACGGTATCCCAGACACCAACGAAATGAATTGGGACAATACCGTTCGGTGCGTGCTCGGAGTCCATGACGGCAAATGTTTTCTTGAATTCCTCGGAATGCGATTCCTCTTCTCGATACAATTGGTAGGCTTGTGCGACTCGGTCTTCGAGCGATTTTCCAGCGAGTTTGTCCCGGTCGATCACACCGCATCTCGAGATCATCCCCGCAAGAGATCGTACCGTAAAGGCACCGCGACTGAAGCCAAATAGGTAGAGGATGTCCCCTGGCTCGTAGGACCGGGCCAAGGCCGTATAAAGATCGCAGATATTGCGGCTGAGTCCCCATCCCATCGCTCCCCCGATGGCTTTGAAGATTTTGAAGTCGGACGTTCCCACGCCATCGTCGTAGATGGCAAGTTGCTCCAACCCTCGGCCTGTTTCGTGACCGTGCCGATCGACGGCCTTGTACATCTTCCAGACGTTGGTCCCGCGTCCCTTCCCGCCGTGGTTACCGGTGCCGTCCGAGCAGAGGATTATGCGTTTCATGGG
>JAZDDD010000114.1:0-23486 GCA_036679545.1 Gemmatimonadota bacterium
CACGTACGGCCTGCGTGCCCGAGTAATCGAACTCAGCGGCCTGACCGATAACGATGGGGCCGGACCCAATCAATAGGATGCTTTTGAGGTCACTGCGAGCTGGCATTCACGACCCCTTCGATAGCTTCCTTTAGCGTCGCGGTAGGTTTCCAACCAGTTTGCGTTCGCAACTTCGTTGCGTCCCCAACGAGATACGGAATGTCCGACGTCCGCACATACGCGGCGTCAACCTCTGGGATGATACGCGAACCGGTTGCGTCCGCGACCATAAAAAAGATGTCGCGCAGACTCGTGCCCTCACCGGAAGCGATGTTGTAGATTTCGCCGGACTCGCCCCGTTCCAACAGCGCCAGGTACGCCGCGACGACGTCACTCACGTGCATGAAGTCTCGGACGTTTTCGAGGTTTCCGACGGGTATGGCGACTGCCTTCATCGTTTTGCCGTCCATTATTCGTTTTGCAAAAGCTGGCACAACAAATCTTTGATCTTGACGCGCACCGGTGTGCGCAAAGGATCGAGCGATGATGAACCGGAGCCCGCGTCGACGACCGACCTCCTGGACTGCGATCTCCGCGCCGAGTTTTGACGCCGCGTAGGGAGAGATCGGCAGCGGGGGGAGACTCTCAACGGATTTCACACCGTCTTCGACACGACCGTAGACTTCGCCAGTTGAAACAAGGAGAAACAACGGTTTAGTGTCCACGTTCGCAACGGCCTCCGCAAGTCGCGCAGTGCCGGCGGCATTGACCTCCCACGCCTTGGCCGGATCCTGACGGGCCTCGGCCCCTGACGATAGAGCCGCGAGGTGAACAATCGCGTCAACCGGCAGCATGGCTACGCGATTCACCGATTCCGAACTTCGAATGTCGAAATCGACGATCTCGGCGTTAGCCAGGTGTTTTGTGACCTTCTCACGGGGAGCGGTATCGGTCCCGGAAAACACGGCTGCGAACACCTGATGACCGGCCGCTGCGAATTGCGGAACCAGCCAGGAGCCTACGAATCCTTCAGCGCCCGTTACCAGTATCTTCATGATTGCCGTCCAAGTCGCTCGATATCTGCATCAACCATCATGCGAACCAATTGCGAAAAACTAACGGTCGGAGTCCAACCGAGACGTTCGGCTGCAAGAGATGGGTCGGCAAGGAGGTGTTCAACCTCCGCCGGCCTCACGAGGCTCTGGTCGATCTTGGTGTAGTCCTCCCAGTCCAGATCCGCGTGTCCGAACGCAATTTGCACCAATTCTCTCACCGAATGCGTCTCTCCCGTCCCAACGACAAAGTCTTCAGGCTCGTCTTGCTGGAGCATCCGCCACATCGCGTCCACATAGTCACCAGCAAATCCCCAGTCGCGTTCTGCGTCTAGGTTTCCAAGCAACAGTTCGTCAGCAAAACCCAATTTGATCTGTGCGACCTTGTGCGTAACCTTGCGAGTGACGAATTCCAGACCGCGTCTGGGGGATTCGTGATTAAACAGAATGCCACTCGTCGCGTACATGTTGTACGACTCGCGATAATTGATGGTAATCCAATGACCATAGACTTTCGCAACACCGTAGGGCGACCGCGGATAAAACGGCGTGGTTTCGTTCTGGGGTGACTCGCGCACCTTGCCGAACATCTCCGAAGAGCTCGCCTGATAAACCCTGGCACGAGGGTGCGCCAAACGAACGGCTTCCAACAATCGCGTCACTCCTAACGCGGTGAACTCACCGGTGAGGACGGGTTGTTGCCAACTCGTGGGGACAAAACTCTGAGCGGCCAGATTGTAGATCTCATCGGGTTTGTGGTCCCCAACGACCACGGTGAGGGAGTGCTGGTCGAGAAGGTCGGCCGGAACGATTTGTACTGAATCGATGAAATGCTCGATCCGCTCGTACGAATCGTGGGACGTCCGCCGTACCAACCCCACGACATCGTACCCTTTCGACAATAACAGTTCGGCAAGGTAAGAGCCGTCCTGTCCGGTAATGCCTGTTATCAATGCAGTTGCCAACGCACGATCCCCTCAAGAGCTTGATGATGCCTCCGACCATCGCTACCTTGCAGACTCGTTTTCACCGCAATAGAACGATGGTAAACTGAGCAATGGCACGCGTTTGCGATATCTGTGGAAAAGGCCCGGTCACGGGCAACAACGTCAGCAAAGCCAACAATAGGACAAAACGCCGTTGGCATCCCAACCTGCAATCTGCACGGGTCTTGGTAAACGGCGCTCCGCGCCGGATTAAGGTGTGTACCCAATGCATCAAGTCGGGTCGTGTGGTCAAGGCGCCACGCACGCCCACCGCTGTAACTGCTAGTTAACACAAAGGGGACCAAACGGGTCCCCTTTGTGTTGGCAACAATGTAGGTCAACCGTTCGGTCACTCCGCCACCAACTCAATGCGGGCCATTTCAGCACCGTCGCCAGACCGGTGACCGATTTTTATTATCCTTGTATATCCACCGGGTCGATCCGCAAATTTGGGCCCGATTTCATGGAATAGTCGATCGGCAACCTGCCGATCTCGAATTCTCCGCTCGACTTGTCGCCGGGCATGCAGGTCTCCCCGCCGCGCAAACGTGATCATTTTCTCCGCAAAGGGACGTAACTCCTTAGCCTTTGCCTGTGTAGTCACGATGCCGTCGTGCTTAAAAAGCGACGTGGCGAGATTGGATAGTAACGCCCGTCTATGTTCTGACGTGCGACTTAGCTGACGGCCGCGGACACGATGCCTCATCCACCGCCACCTGACAGCATACCGCCAGTCTCCACGAGGTTGGCGTCCAGCTCATGCGCCATACCAAAACTCAATCCCTGTTTCTCGAGAAGATCGTCGATTTCGCCGAGGGCTTTTTCACCCACGTTTTTCACTTTGAGCATATCATCACGGGTGTGGCGAACCAGATCGCCGAGCGTGTGAATGCTGGAGTTTTTCAACGAGTTCACCGACCGAACCGACAAGCCAAACGCGTCGATTGGTTGGCCAAGTTTTTCACGGAGCGCGGCATCAGCTGGATCACCGTCACCACCGGTATCTCCGGCAATTTCCGGGGTACCGCCAAAGTGGAAGAAGTGCCGCACATGTTCATGCAACAGTGCCGCCGCATAGGAGACGGCGTCTTCCGGTGCAATGGTGCCGTTTGTCTCTACCGACAATGTCAAACGGTCGTAGTCCGTCCTTTGGCCAACCCGCGTCTCGGCAACCGTAAAGTTGGCACGGCGCACCGGGTTGTAGATCGAGTCAATCCGAACAAGGTCTACCGGCAGTGATCGATCGACGTCGTGCTGGGACGACTCGACATACCCCCGACCTTTGTTCACGTACAGTTCCGCGGCAAGCTCGCGGTCTTCCTGCAGGGTGAAAAGCAAGTGATCGGGTTGTGTGATCTCGACGGAGCCGTGAGTCTGCAGGTCTCCGGCGCGAATTGCGCCAGCTTTATCGACGTTTAGGTGCAACACCGCGTCTTCGGTATCTTCCGCCAGGACAAGCGTGAGCGTTTTCAACCGTTGGATGATTTGGTGCACGTCCTCGACAACCCCGGGGATTGTCTGATGTTCGTGAACCACGCCATCCAACCGAAACGCCCACACCGCCGAACCCTGTAGGGACGACAACAACATTCGGCGCATTGCATTTCCGAGTGTATAGCCGAATCCCCGTTCCAGTGGCTGTAACCGGAATTCTGCTGCGAGAGGATTGTGCTCATTCTTCGCCATGTCAACCACGGCGGGACGAACGAGACCTGTCAAGTCTATTTTCATGGATTCGCTTACTTGGAGTAAAGCTCGACGATGAGTTGCTCTTGAGCGGTGACCGGAATGGCGTCACGAGTGGGCACTTCGGTGACCCTCCCCATGGCTTTCTTGGTATCGACGCTGATCCACGATACCGGGGCGGCACGTGACAATGCCTCGAGCGACGCCTGCACTACATCGAGATTTCGGCTTTTTTCCGACATGCCAACCTCATCATTGGCTTTGACCCGGAAGGACGGTACATCGGCCGTTTTGCCATTCACCTGCACGTGACGATGCCGTACGAGTTGCCGTGCTGCCCGCCGGCTTGGCGCAAACCCCATGCGATACACGATATTGTCGAGTCGCATTTCGAGGGCGGTCAATAAATTCTCACCCGTCACGCCCGGCAAATGCCGAACTCTTTCAAACGTCCGGCGGAACTGGTTTTCAGACGTGCCATAAATCCTGCGGACCTTTTGTTTTTCCCGCAACTGCTTTGCGTATTCAGATACTTTCCGTCGCCGACGACGGGCCGTTGGATCGCCATGCTGTCCGGGTGGATAGTCTCGACGCTCGAATGCGCACTTTTCGGTAAGGCATCGAGAACCCTTGAGGAATAGTTTCTCGCCCTCCCGTCTACAAAGCCTGCATGCCGGTCCCGTGTAACGCGCCATTGACTACACCCGTCTCTTTTTTGGTGGCCGGCACCCGTTATGAGGAATCGGTGTCACATCCCGGATCGACAGAATACGCAAGCCAGCTGATGCGAGCGCTTGAACGGATGATTCTCGACCCGACCCCGGCCCTTGCACCCGCACATGCACTTTTTTCACGCCCAAGTTCACGGCCTCTTTCCCACACTGTTCGGCAGCCACGGTGGCCGCGAACGACGTGGACTTTTTGGAGCCCTTGAATCCGGATTTGCCTGCGGAACCCCAAGCAACGGTGTTCCCCTTCACGTCCGCGATTGTGATGAGTGTGTTGTTAAACGTGGCCGTGATGAACGCCACCCCCTCCGCCTCAACCACCTTTTTGGTCTTTCGACCGGATTTTCCTTGAGCCATCCTTACTTGGTCACCTTTTTCTTACCCGCGATTGCGCGACGCGGCCCCTTTTTGGTGCGAGCGTTGGTATGTGTTCGCTGGCCACGAACAGGCAAACCACGCCGATGACGCAGCCCGCGATAACTTCCGATATCCATGAGGCGCTTAATGTTCATTGCAACTTCCGTCCGCAATGCGCCCTCTACTTTTACGTCGCGGTCGATGGCCTGCCGCAGGCGAGCCACCTCAGCATCCGACAAATCACGAACCCGCGTATCCGCGTTGACCGCGGTCTTGTCCAAGATTTTGTGAGATGTGGTTTGGCCAACACCATAGATATAAGTCAGCGCGATCTCGACTCGCTTATCCCGCGGCAGGTCCACCCCGGCAATACGTGCCATTAACCTTGCCTCTGTTTGTGCTTTGGATTGCGCTTACAGATCACCCGGGTCACACCACGACGCCGAATCACCTTACAATGCTCGCAAATCGGCTTAACGCTCGAACGCACTTTCACGTGGGCACCCTCAGGATTATTGGACAGCCTCGTAATGTAGAGGTCCCCAAACTACGACGCAAGTGAGTCTTACGGCGAAATCCGCACTTCGCGGATGGCCCAGCCATCACGCCCGTGCCTCAGGCCGAAAAACACCGTTTGTTCACGTTCGTCAACGGTCCCGGGGATCACGAACCGCCTCGTTAACTCGGCGTATCGATGATCGTCCGCCACCGAGCGCACGCTCTGAAGTGCCATTTCCAGTTCACGGGCATCTTTGAGATATTCTTTCAATACCTGTTTGGCGTGGTGAGGTCGGATTGCCAAACTCCGGCTCCCGTCCGGGAGATGGAGCCGAATGGTGTCCGAGAGGCTAAGAAGCGTCTCGAAATCGTGCCGTAGCCAGGCTAACCGGGCCACCTCAACGGCGCGGTCAAAACTCTCACCGCTCTGCGCCGTAACGGGGAAAAACCCACCTACCGTCAGCACTGCCGCCACCAGCAGTGGGTGGCTGACTCTCCTCGTCATATCGTTGCCTCAGCCTGAACCACTACAATCGTCATGATTTCCTGTTGCGACGCAATTCGTTTGGGAACATTGCCCGGGTCAGCCGGCGTTCCGTTGGTTCCACCCGTCAACCAGTCGCTCAGGGCATCGCGGATCGGCAAGTGCAGCCGTTCCGACCGCCACTAGATCCGCGCCCGCTGAGAGATACTGAAACACGTCAGAAACGGTTCGGATCCCTCCAACTCCAATTACCGGAAGCCCGGTTTCTTCTTTTGCCCGTTTCGTGGCCAGAATACCGATGGGTAAAAGGACAGGGCCACTCACCCCACCCCGACCGGCACCCAACCGCGGCGATGCCTCCCCATGGAGCGCCTCGTTCAGGACAAGTCCCGGCATAGTGTTCACGACCGAGATGCCCGTTGCGCCAGCTACCGCCGCTACCGCGGCCGTGGCCCCGACGTCACCAAGCGTTGGCGCGAGTTTTACCAATACCGGCTTGTCCGTGCTTCCGACACATCGGCGCACTAAATCCGTCAAGACATCCGCATCGGCACCAAACTCCTCCCCGCCGCGATCAGTGTTGGGACATGATACGTTGAGCTCGAATGCCGTGACAACAGTGTCCTCGGCCAGTTGTTTCACCACCGCTACGTAATCCGCCGGCATAGATCCGACGACGTTCACGAAAATCCGTGCACGTTTGAGATTGGTAGCCAACCAGGGTAACATCTCATCGGCCACCACGCGGACGCCTGGGTTCGCCAGACCGATGGAGTTGATCATCCCACCTGAGTACTCGGCCACTCGGGGCGCGGCGTTCCCGGTACGCGGCTCCAGACTCACCGCCTTCGTGACGATTCCGCCCAGCCGATCAATATTGATGACGCCAGCCACCTCACGACCGAACCCCGCGGTGCCCGCCGCCAGTAGAATCGGGTTTTGAAAATCGCAGTCCCAGATGCGAATCACGATGGGCCCTCGTGCCGGAAGTCCAAACCACCCGTGCTGTCGCGTCGGAGCATTTGCAAAACCTGGCGAAGCGAATCCTCTAACGCCGCGAACCCGGCCCCGACCCCACCGGTCGCTAAATCGGTGTACGGGGAATCGGCATAGTCCCGGGACAAGATTTGGACGATAGAATCGGCGGCATCGGGACGAAGCGCTGCCAAAGCCAACAACGCCTTCGGTGCTATGGCCGTGGCCGGATGGTCAGTCGCCACCCGGATGAAAAGGAGAGCCGCCAGCTCGTGTTGACGAAGTGAATCACGCACCGCTTCGGCCGCCCGGAAAATCCAGAGGCCCCCGCTGCTGGAGGCTTCGACCGCGGTCACGACACGTTCAAGAATCGAAACAAAAACATCACTTGGGATCTCGTCGAATCCCACCGCACCCGTCAAACCACGAAACGTTCGAATGTGCGCCTTGAGTTCCACCACCGTCTCTGCGCGACGTAACTCGACGACAGCGATTTGATAACGAATCGACGCCGTCACGGAGGAATCATCGGACAGGCTCGAAGCCTCGTAGAGACGCTCAAGAGCACTTTCGAGATCGCCATAGTGCATCCAGCGTTGCGCGTCCCCCCTCAGCAACCGTACACGGGCCTCCGTCGCGACATCCTGATCGGCGACCCAACGGTCTACAAAACCCGATACACGGCTTGGATCGTCGGCGCCAAGACTGTCGAGCAAACCCATCCAACGCGATTCTTGGTACGAAAATCCTTCGGTGACCGCTAGCTCGATACGAGCCCGCTCGACCTCGCCATTGGCGAGTAGGGCAGCGGCTAGGTCAAACCGGCCCATGAGATCCGTCGGCGGCGACAAGTCGCGAGCAGCGGCCGCGGTATTACCCAGGGCAAGATGCGCACGACCCCGGAGGCTACGAGCCCTGTCGTGCCGGGTCACCGCATCGACCGGTAATAACGGTGTCACCGTCTCGATCACGTCGTCAAAACGCTGCTGCTTTAGTTGACAATCGGCCAAAATGATCCGGGCTTGTTCGACGACCCGGTCGTCCTCACTCACCGCGACGACGGTCTCGAGCGGAGCCATGGCCAGCGGACAGTCACCCACGCGGCTTTGCGCTCGCCCACTCATGAGAAGGGCGTCGTCGTGATATTTTGAGTTGGGGTATCGTGCGGCAACGGAGTCCGCCCGAATCGCCGCTTGCAACCAAAGAGACCTGGCGTCGCCGCGGCGTCCTTCCGACTCCGCGCGTCGTGCTTCGCTTGCTAACCGATTGGCATTGTAGAGTCCGTTGTAATACGCGCACGCGACTGTGACAGTGGCGAGCACGAGAACGAACCGATACGGAATCATCGTCGGGAGGTTACAGCCGTCTTCAACTCGTAGCTACGGAGGTAATCGACGATCCCTGACGCGATTGCGCTTGCCAGACGTCGCTGACCCGCATTGGATGCGAGGAATCGTCCATCTTCCGGATTCGAGGCGTAACCTGTTTCGACCAGAACGGCGGGTCGGGTTGCACCCCGTAACACCGCGAGGTTTGCCTGCGCAACGTATCGCCCGCCCCCCGGATGGACAGGCCCAGCCCTCTGTTGGATGTCATCCGCCAGACGTGCGGACTCACGCAGGTACTCGTTGCGAAGCAGGTCCTGGAAAATGAACCCCACCTCGCTGGTCGGTTCGGTTTGCAGCTCAGCCTCGTAACGCAGTGCTTGGTTTTCCATCGCCGCGACGCGTTCGGCCGCCTCATTCTTGGCGTGATCAAGGAAATACGTTTCGAAGCCACGCGCACCCCGACGGGCGAATGCGTTTACATGAATGCTCACGAATAAATCGCAATCATCGCGACACAAAGGCGCACGGTCATAAAGTGGGACGAGCACGTCCGTCGTTCGGGTCATAATCACGTCCACGCCGAGTTTTTCCAGTTCCCGTTCGAGGACTTTGGCAATTGCCAGGTTGACGTGCTTCTCCTGGACGCCGCGGGGCAAATACCGGCCTGGGTTCCCGGGGTCCGATCCGCCATGCCCGGCATCCACCACAACCCGATGGGGAAAGCGCAACCCGGCCGCATTGGCCGGTGGCAACTCGGTCTCTTTGACACGTGGTTCACCCGTCGTTGCCATCGGCACAACGGCCCCTACCTCTTCTAACCGCGCCTGCAAAGGATCGTACCGATAGGACTCGCCGAACATACGCGGTATGAATTGAGTCAACCATTGCAGTGGGACATAAAGCGTGTCGTTCAACACATACGCGCCACCCACCAAATGCATGACTCGACCGTGATGCTCCACCACAGGGGCCCCGAGTAAAAATCGGAATGGCTGGTCGGCAAACCGGACATGGGCCCACTCAGCGTCAGTCGACACGTGGATCGGTAGCAAACGTTCCAACGCCGGCGCGGGTAACGCCGGGTAACCGGCTTCGTGCGACACGACGACCGCTTCAGAGCCGCGCGACGTAGCGATCACAACCGCAACGGGTGTTGAGGAGGAAACCGTGCTAGAGACAGCGGCGAGCGCCACAAGAGAACGAAACATCACCGTTTGCCTACCGCGCGTTGCATATCCCGCTCAACCGTCTGCCGTTTGAGATCCTCTCGTTTGTCATACGACTTCTTTCCTTTGCCAAGCGCCAACGTCATTTTGGCAAACCCATTGGATAGATGAATGTCTAACGCTACTAACGTATGCCCCTTTTGCTGCACCGCTCCTATCAGCTTTCGGATTTCTTTCCGCCGCAACAAAAGCTTGCGGGCACGTTCGGGCTTGTGGTTGACATACCCGCCAGATCCATAGGGTGTAATATTCATGCCTTCGACGAAAACCTCACCCCTGCGGACCACGCCAAAGGCCCCTTTGAGGTTCACCCTGCCCTCGCGGACCGATTTGATTTCGGTACCGGTTAGAACCAGTCCCGCCTCGAACGTCTCTAGGATATGGTAGTCGTGGCGAGCCTTGGGGTTCCGCGCCAGTAGGCGGTTGTTCGAGTCTTTCTCGTTACGTTGGTTGGACACAAGCTAAACCGAAGATAGGAAACACTTTCCGACCGGTCAACCGAAACGGTTGACCCCGCCGAGCGACCGTATCTATATTCGGCACCCCTTCTAGGGGACGTGAAGCCGAAGTGGTGGAATTGGTAGACGCGCTGCGTTCAGGGCGCAGTGGGAGCAATCCCGTGGGGGTTCGAATCCCCCCTTCGGCACTAGGGAACGGCGAACGTTGAACGCCGAACGTCCAACTTTGAACGGCGAACGTCGGACAGCCAACCTTGAACAGCGAACATCGAAAGGTGAACGCTCGACTCCCGAAATCAACGTCAAACGCCAACTTGTCGCACAACTAACGCCAGGTACCTGACCTCCGTTTGCCGTAGGCACTCGTCACATCCCGGATGTTCGACGTTCGCTGTTCAAAGTTCGCCGTTCCCTAGTCCGAACAATCCCCCAGCGGATAGACGAAACCGCAGTTGTCGCATGGATTCTTACACCCCCACGGTTTCGATCTGACCTCAAAACCGCATCGTAAACATCGCAGATCCTGCTTTTTCAGTGGGTCGGCGATATCAACTTGAGACCTGCTCATCAGGCGAGTGGGAACGCGCCGGTCAGGAATGGGTTGGTTGCTCGCTCCTGACCGATCGTCGTGCTTGGACCATGGCCAGAGTACACCACGGTTTGGTCCGGCAACGACATTAGTTCGTCCTGAATACTTTTCAGCAGCCTCGGACCATCGCCGCCGGGAAGATCAACCCTCCCAACGGAACCGGCAAAAAGCGCATCGCCCGCGATGGCGAAACCATGTCCGATGAATGCCACGCTACCCGGACTGTGTCCGGGCACATAACGCACGTCGAATGAGAAACGTCCCACCGTCATCACGTCACCCGCAGCGATTGCATGATTCGGCGGTGGTGGTTGCTCGACCGTGACGCCGAGCCATTGCCCTTGCGACACGACATTGTCGTACAATTCGCGATCAGCTGGGTGTAAGAAAATCTCAACGCCAGTTTCGCGTACCACGTGGGCGACTCCGGCAATGTGATCGAGGTGCGCGTGGGTCAGCCAAATGGCGCGCGGCGTCCAACCTTCAGCGTCGATGCGTTTCAGAAACAGCTCAGCCTCTTCGCCAGGATCGACAATAACGACATCGCCA
Source organism: Gemmatimonadota bacterium (assembly GCA_036679545.1). GTDB lineage: Bacteria > Gemmatimonadota > Gemmatimonadetes > Gemmatimonadales > GWC2-71-9 > JAZDDC01. The sequence goes on from JAZDDD010000114.1 coordinate 10,896, forward strand.
CTGGCCGGGTCAGCGAGCAGGTAGCAGTTCTCGGCAAATGAACCGTTTGTGATACTGACAACTTCAGGTGGTGACAACCTCAGCTCCGTTGGTTTCCCGCTCAGTAAGGTATTTCTCGACGGCGATGGCCGCCGTCGTGGCATCGCCAACCGCGGTGGTAATTTGCCGTGTGAGTTGCACGCGCAGATCACCCGCAGCAAAGAGTCCGGGAATGGACGTCATCATGTGAGAGTCTGTCACGATGTATCCGCTCTCATCGTGATCATAATGCCCTTTGATGAGACCGCTATTTGGCGTAAACCCAATGAAGATAAAGACACCGCCAACCTCGAGACTACTTGTCTCGCTGGTTACCGTGTCGCGCAAGCGAACGGACGTGACACCGGCCGGTCCACCGAGGATTTCGTCAACAGTGTTATTCCAAACAACCTCTATTTTTTGGTTTTGGAATAACCGTTGCTGCAGTAGTTTTGATGCGCGCAACTTGTCTCGCCGGTGTATCAAAATAACTTTTTCGGCGTAGCGCGTGAGGTACATAGCACTGCCAGCGTTTCTCCTTTGAAAAATGCGCCATCGCACACCGCGCAATAGGACACGCCTCTCCCCGCGTATTCTAGCTCGCCGGGAACACCGAGCTTGTTGGGGGAGCCGCCAGCGGTAAGGATGATTGTCGGGGCGCGATAAACTTTGTTCAGCTGCGTTTTTACTTCGAAGTCACCGGACGGTGTCTTTTCGATAGAATCGACGGTATCGGTGACAATCTTGGCTCCGAATTTTTCCGCGTGCGCAGCCATTTTGTCCGCCAGATCACGCCCGAGAATACTCTCAAACCCTGGATAGTCCTCGATGAGTTCGGTGTTGAGCAATTCGCCACCCGGCGCTCCCCGCTCGATAAGCACCGCGTTCAACATGCCGCGCCCTGAATACATTGCAGCACAAAGACCTGCGGGGCCTCCGCCAACAATAATCACGTCGTAGTCCGGTTGTTGGTTTGGTATCTCGCTCACGTCACACTCACTTGCAGTCTCGTTTTGATAACTCAAACGCGGCCGCATGGTGGGCAGTTCCCATCATCCGGCGCGTTCGCGATGCACGTTCTCGATCTTCTCCAACCATGTTTCTGGAACATCGATTGCGCCAAGGCTGCTGCGGCGTTGATTCTCTTCTCCGTGCCAATCCGAACCACCCGTCATCAGCATTCCAAGCTCAGACGCATCTTGATGTAGTCGCGACGAGACACGGGCGTCGTGTGCCGGATGTTTGACTTCGACCGCATCCACGCCAATCTCACGAAGACGGGTCAAGTTCTTCCTTGTGCCACGGTCCTTCAAATGTGCGGCGGATGTTACACCACCGAGACGACGGACAAGATCCACGACATACGCGACATCAACCAGCTCGCGCGGAACGAATCCCGGTTTTCCATCGGCGAGAAACCGATCGAACGCTTCCGACACCGAGCCAACGATCCCGGCGTTCATCATGGCTCGGGCAATGTGCGGGCGTCCCAACGATCCCGTCTTTGCTTCTGCCAAAACTGCATCGAATTTGACGTGGACCCCACCGTCGGCGAGCCGGGTGAGGATCTGGGCAATACGACCTTCTCGGTCTTCGCGTTGGCGAACAAGGAATGCCTCGAGATCGGCGTCGTGCAACGGCAGAAAGTACCCAAGCAAGTGAAGCTCACCCCACCACGCGGCAACCGAAAACTCGCAGCCAGCGATCACACGGACCCCGACTTCGTTCCCGCTGGCGGTCGCGGCAGCAACACCAGCTAGGGTATCGTGATCCGTGAGGGCCATAACATGAATACCGACCGCGTGCGCGGCAGACGGCACCAGCTCAGGTGGAACGGTGCCGTCGGAGGCCGTCGAGTGGAGGTGCAGGTCCACCCCCATCGGTGTTAGGAAGTCTCCCCGTTTCCGGGAATTTTCTTGGCGTATGAGGTGACCGGGCTGGTCCAGGCCGGTTGCGAAACACGAAACAGTTCAAAAAGTTGCACTTCACTCAACTCAGCAAGCGCGCGGTCGGGACGACGGGCGCCGACGGGCGCATACCGAGTAACACGACGTACCCGATCGGGGCCGGTGCCTTTTTCGAACACGAGACCGAACTCGTCGCGGGAATAGACGGTGATTCGACCGGACGGATAGACGACCCAATGATCGCCATCGACATCGACACTCCTCCTCATCCTACTACATCCCCTCGTCGGGAAACTGCTCGAGATCTCGTTTTAAGTCGGCCATGAAACGATCGGCATCGGCACCATCGACCACTCGGTGATCGTAGGAGATCGAAAACATACTCATCGTGCGAATCGCAATGACGTCTTGGCCATCTTCCAGGGTGATCACTTTGGGTCGTTTTTCGATTGCTCCGATCCCAAGAATCGCAACCTGGGGTTGATTGATAATTGGTGTTCCGATGTACGATCCGAACACCCCGGGGTTTGTGATCGTAAATGTCCCCTTTTGCACTTCGTCGGGCGACAGACGTTTGGACCGCGCTCGCTCGGCAAGATCAGCTACGGACTTTGATACACCGAGCACCGACAACTCGTCAGCGTCACGAATCACCGGAACAATGAGACCCCAATCGAGGGCAACGGCGATGCCGATATTGATGGAGTGGCGATATACGATGTTGTCTCCGCTCACGGATGCGTTCAAAACTGGATGGCGCCGCAGGTTGTCCGCAACGGATTTAATGATGAACGCCATGTACGTCAGCTTGGCACCGCGTTGCGCGAACGAGGCCTTGTTGACACGTCGAATATCGGCAATCCTGGAAAAATCTATTTCGTAAAAACTCGTGACATGCGCCGAAGTGCGCCGTGACATGACCATGTGATCCGCGGTCAGTTTGCGAATCTTTGTCATGGGTTCCACACGATCGCCGGACCAAGCTTCAACTTGAGGGTGAGCCGGAGAAGTTGCTGGCGCGACAACCGGCGCGGTGGCGGTTGCCACCACCGGTAATTGCGAGGGACCCGACTCGACAAACGCAATCAGGTCTTTCTTGGTGACCCGACCCGCGTATCCTGTACCAGGCACGTTGGCAATATCCACGTCGTACTCTACTGCCATCTTGCGTACGAGAGGGGTGGAACGCTGACGCAACCGCTCTTCTGGCGAACCGGTTGGCGGCGGAGCCGACTGAGTCACAACAGCCGCCGCAACGGGCGCCGCGGGCTTGGGTGCGTCCGGAACCGGGGCCGGCGGGGTTGCCTCGACTTCCTTCGATCCAGCGCTTGGAGCCGTGGTGGGTGGGGCTGCGGGTACGGCCGCACCGGCCTCTGTTTCCAACACCGCAACCACGGTCAGGACCTCTACCGTTTCGCCCTCTTGCACCTTGATCTCTGTCAGTACGCCGGCGGACGGCGACGGAATTTCGGCATCGACCTTGTCCGTGGAGATTTCCAAGATCGGTTCGTCACGCTTTACCTGATCCCCGATCTTTTTCATCCACCGCGAAACGGTGCCTTCAGCGATTGACTCACCCATCTGCGGCATTATTACGTCTACACGCGCCATCTGATGCTCCTCGATCAGCTCGAAAGGGCTATTTGCACTTTATTGATTGCGATTGATTTTCTCTGGTGAGACACCGAACGACTGCGCGGGGCATAGTGGATCATGCCCAATTCACGCCCAGACGCACGATGGTACCACCTGGTTTTGTTCACTTATCGGCGCCGTCCGGTTTTTAAACTAGCTAAGCATGCCCTGTTCTGCGAGCGGACGTTGATCAGGTTGGGCAAACGCGTGGGTTGGCCCGTGGACTCCGCGCGGACAAGTGATTGCTCTGTGCATCTGCTCATCAAAATACCGGCGAACGTTTCCGCATCCCGCATTGTCATGACCATCAAATGGCGGAGTCGGTGGGCACTGGTCCGTAGGGGCGTGCATCCGATGTGGCGGCGCCTGTGGTCAACGTCATATTGGTGCGTTCCCCTGACCCGCTCGAGTTCCGCGGCTGCGGTGCGGCAGCACATTCAGCAACGGATGGTAGCACCACGGGTAAGCCCCATCCAATCTATTCTCAATAGGCCAACAGCCAACGGGCCGCCTTCACCACATCATCCACTTGCGGCAGCACAAAGTCTTCAAGTGTCGGCGCATAGGGAAGCGGAACGTCGTGCGCCGTCACCCTCATGACCGGGCCATCCAAGTATTCAAAGGCTTGCTCGTTCACCCGGGCGGTGATTTCTCCGGCAATCCCACCGGTGCGGGTGTCCTCGTGCACCACGAGTAACCGATTCGTCTTACGGACACTCGCCATAATCGCTTCTTCGTCCATAGGCAGCAACGTGCGCAAATCAATCACCTCGACGGTCGCACCGTCTTCGTTCTCGATCTGTTCGGCGGCCTCCAAGGACTTCCACACCATGGCCGACCAGGTGACAATCGTGAGATCGACACCTTCGCGAGCAACACGCGCTTTACCAATTGGTGTCAGGATTTCCTCGTCGGGATCGATATCCTCCTTGATCCGCCGATAAAGATATTTGTGTTCAAAGTAAATTACGGGGTCTTCGTCTCGGATGGCTGATTTGATGAGGCCTTTTGCATCGCGTGCGGTGGCGGGGCACACGAGTTTCAAACCGGGTGTATGAAAGAAGGCAGCTTCCGGCATCTGTGAGTGAAATGGTCCACCTCGAACAAACCCACCGGACGGCCCGCGGACGACGATCGGTGTGCGCAACCCCGCCCGGTACCGGGCGGTCGCCACGTAGTTTGTAAGCATGTCATAGGCACATGCGATGAAGTCAATAAACTGCATCTCTGCCACGGGGCGCAAACCCATATGCGCCGCTCCTGCTGCCGCCCCCACAATGGCCGCTTCGGAGATCGGCGTGTCAATCACTCGATCCGCGCCGAACCGATCTAAAAACCCGTCCGTCACCTTGAAAGCGCCGCCGTACGCCGCCACGTCTTCACCGAGCACAAAGACACGATCGTCTCGATCCATCTCTTCGAGCAGCCCTTGACGCAGCGCCTCCAAATACGTCACCTCAGCCATCAATCCTCCGGAACCAAAGCGGCACGGTCAATTCACCGTCACTCAACACTCCGCCAAGCGCCGTTACCGGCTCGGGGAGTGGGTCATTCTCACATTCCTCTACGGCATCGCTCAGTTCCTGTTCGACACGTTCGCGAATCACCGTCAAACTGAGCGGTTGCACCCATCGCCGTTCTACGATTGTTGTTTCGTATTGCGTCAGCGGATCCAACTTTTCCCACGCCCCGATTTCATCAACTGGTTGATAGCCCTGATCGTCGTGTTCTGCATGTCCTTTGCGCCGGTAGGTAACAGCTTCGATAAGCGTGACTCCACCACCCTGCCGTGCATCCGCTACCGCTTGCTTCGTTGCCTCGTACGTGGCAAGCACATCGTTACCATTGACACTTACGGCGGGAATACCGTAAGCGAACGCCTTTTTCACAAGCCTGTCGATTGTCGTTTGGCCGGTCGTCGGTGTGGAATACGCATAACCGTTGTGCTCCACGATTACGACGAGCGGGACTCGTTGCACAGCCGCAAGATTCAGCCCTTCGTGAAACGCTCCGGTGCTGGTCCCTCCGTCGCCGATGTACACAAGACCAACACGCGGTTCCTTTTTCAGTTTGAAGCTCAGGGCGATTCCCGCCATGACCGGAACCATGTCCCCGAGGGGTGAGATCTGTCCCAAATATCCCAAGTCGAGATCGTTGAAGTGGAGGTTCATCTCCCGTCCGCGAGTGGGACCGCTGGCCTTTGCCATGTATTGCCGCAAAATCTCAACGGGACGGGCGCCCATGACCAACATGGATCCGAGATTGCGTATCAACGGGGACATGATGTCGCCACTCTCCAGTGCAAACGCGCTCGCTACGCTTTCGCCCTCTTGCCCAAGCGACCGGTATAGCCCACCTATGACTTTCCCTTGGCGATACAGGTTCGCTAAACGCTGCTCGAGTGAACGGGTCAATACGAGGTAGTAGTACATGTCCAATAGCTGTCGAGTTGTGAGCCCGGCCGGAATTGGATCGGTGAGGGTGACTGGTGTGTTTACCACGTTATCGAACCAGCCCGGCGGCTAGCCCGAATAAACCAACTGACGATAGGTCTCATGGGCGGCAGGACGGCATGTACGCTAATACGCGCCACGTAAATCGTGTGTGGGATCGAGTCGTTTGTGAACAAGTCCCAACAACCGTTTGGCGAGTTTATCGACTTCGCTCTCTGTAACCTGATCCGTTTCGATCGTGATGAGTGTATAGTGGCCGCCCTCGGGTCGCACTTCGAGCTTGAGTGTGCCAACATTTCCGCGATACGTTCGTGCACGAGATGACTGTTCGGCCATCGCAAGCTGTGGTCCCAGAAATCGATCTACTTCATTCAACACGTCGTCGGGCGGCAGTGATGTTCGATGGAAGTATTGCATGAAAACGGCACCTACATCGTTGTGGGCGTAAAACGCCTCAACCTGAGGCTATTGCGTACGACGCTCAGGCTCGAGAACGCCATTGCGAAACTCGCGAAAATCGGACTTAGCAAAAGCCCGGTCAGCGGGTACAGAATCCCGGCAGCAATTGGGATGCCAACAATATTATAGATGAATGCGAAAAACAGATTCGTGCGTACCGTTTTGAACGTTCGAGCAGAGAGTTCCACAGCCGTCACAACACCACGCAGGTCACCACTGATCAGAGTCACGTCCGACGCCTCGATGGCCACGTCGGTGCCGGTGCCAAGCGCTATGCCAACATCTGCTTGAGCAAGTGAGGGGGCATCGTTGATACCGTCACCGACCATCGCCACCGTTCGCCCATCCGCCTGTAGTCTCTTAACCTCATCAGCCTTGCTCGCCGGATCAACTTGTGCGATCACCCGATCGATACCAACCGCGGACCCTGCCAGCTGTGCGGCGGCCTTTGAGTCACCACTGAGCACAATGAGGTCATAGCCAAGATCCTTGAGACGCGCGATTGCGCGGGTGGCGCTTGGCTTCACGTCGTCCGCCACAACGATCATTCCTTGCACCGTGTCGTTGGCGACGACGACGAGGGGCGTACGACCAGCGAGTAGATGAACTTCCGCCGCCTTCCCCAGGTCGCGTAAATCTAGACTCCGCTCAGTCGCATGGGCCACAGAGATGACTTCAACCAACCTCTTTCCGACGATGCCGCGGACACCACGACCGCTCATAGCGCGAAACCGTTCGACACCGTCGGGCTTGATCTTGCGCAAGGTGGCCGAATTCATGATGGCGCCTGCCACGGGGTGATCTGATCGCGCTTCGACGGAAGCTGCCATGCGAAGTATCTCCGCGGCGTTCACCGACCCGCCGTCGGATCGTTTGGCACTCAACAGGTGCGTAACGGTTGGACTACCCTCGGTGATGGTCCCCGTCTTATCGAACACAATGGTATCGACGTCGCGCATTTTTTCGAGCACGGCTCCACCTCGAATCAATACACCGTGCCGCGCACCCTGGCCGGTCCCGACCAGGATCGCCGTTGGGGCCGCCAGTCCGACCGCACAGGGACATGCTATGATCAAAACCGTTACGAAACTGAGCATCGCATAAACCGCACGCGGCTCGGGACCAAACACGTACCAGACCGCAAAAGAAAAGATGGCGATGGCGATCACTGCCGGCACGAACACGCCCGCAATACGGTCGGCAACGCGCTGAACGGGCGCCTTGATGCCCTGGGCGTCATTTACCAGTTGCGCTATTTGCGCGAGCGTGGTGGCTTTACCGATCGCCGTGGCCTCAAACGCAAACGAACCACGCAAATTGACGGTTCCACCCGTCACTTTGTCGTTGCGTGTCTTCACGGGCTTTCAGAGGTCGCAGGGCTATGAGCCGTCGGATGGCGAGGGACGCCTGCGCTTTGGCTCTCGCTTCGAGGAGACGCCCAAGCAAAACGAACGCAATGATCCAACTCACCGCCTCAAAGTACACGTCTGCAGGAAGACCCGCGGTAGTGAAAATCGACGGCAGGAATGTAGCAACCACCGAATACATAAAGGCCGCGCCAGTCCCGATGGCAATCAACGTGTTCATGTCGGCGGTGCCGTGGACCACCCCCCGCCAGGCGGCCTTATAGAATTGCGCACCGGGCCACACCACCACAACCGTCGTGACGACCAACAAAAATATTCTCAGGGAAAACGGGTCTGACGTGTAAAGCGCCGGCGCAATGCTTCGTAACGGGCCGTCAATCACACCCATCACCCGGCCAAACGGATCCCCGGTTTTGGCGGTCACGGAACCCAGGAGCGGCAAAGATGCAATCATCGATATGACCGCGATTGCTCCGGCCACAAGGAGCTTGACGCCGAGCTGTTTCGTTTCCAATTCCCGTCGGAGCTGTTCGCGCTCGACGGCGTTTTCTTCAGCAACGGGCTCTGGCAACAACCACCCCAAGTCCGTGGTTGCTGTTTCGATTTCCCGGGCGGATACCACACCCGGCACGTATTCCACGGAGACGGTTTCTGTAGCTTGGTTCGCCGACGCGCGCAGCACACCGGTCATCGAGTTAAGTTGCTCTTCGAGGCGCGTGACCCCGGACGCATAGTGGAGGTCTGCGATGTGTAGTACCGCGGATGATTTGACGCAGTCATAACCGGCGGAACGAACAGCCTTCACCAACTCGGCCACCACACCATTGCCGTCCCGTAGCATCAAGATGGCCTTGCCGGTGGCGAAGTTGACGTTGACATTGGTGACACTCTTGATGTCGGCCAACCGTCGTTGCACGGTTACAGCGCACGCGCCGCAGGACATGCCCTCAATTGGTAAGACGACCCGCCGATCAGCCATGGGTCCGGTGTCCCCGGCCTATGTTGAGACGCGCAGCTTCGCCACCCACTTGCGCAGCAACAAGCCCCCTCATCGATCCGCATCGAAACGGATAGTCACCCGATTCTTCCGGCGTGAATTCCACGGTAGTCGTTTGAAACGACGTGAGGTTTTGCGCCAATTGCGGTCGTTCGAACACCACACGATTGGACCGAGCGGCGGTTTCGTCACGGTAAAACAGAAGACGGACGGGACGGCCCGCCTCCACCGTTATCACGTCAGGATTGAACTCGCCCTTGACGAGCACACGGATCTCCTGGGCACGGGCACCTGTGCGCGGTCCCATCACCCGTGGGACGAGAAAGGCCCACAATTGTCCCAGGATGAGGGCGACACCGCCCAAAATGACAACGAGTTCCGCGGTACTCACACCTACTCGTACTGATAATACTCGACCCCGAGGTGGGTGATCTGTTCCTCACCCATGAGCCAGCGGAGCGTGTTATTGAGTTTCGAATGCTGAATAAAGAGATCGTGCTCCGGCGTCAGTCCCTTAGCGGCCATTGGACTCTTGAAATAGAAAGATAGCCATTCCTGAATGCCGGGGAGATTGGCTCTACCGGCCAGATCGCACAACAGCGCGAGATCGTGGACGAGAGGTGCGGCGAGGATGGAGTCTCGACACAGAAAGTCCACCTTGATCTGCATTGGGTAACCCAACCACCCAAAAAGGTCGATGTTGTCCCATCCCTCTTTATTGTCACCCCGCGGGGGATAGTAGTTAATACGCACTTTGTGGTACGTATTGCCGTACAGATCCGGATACATGGAAGGTTGCAGCACATGCTCTAAGACACCAAGCTTGGACTCTTCCTTCGTTTTGAAGGCCTCCGGGTCGTCGAGCACCTCGCCATCGCGATTCCCAAGAATGTTGGTCGAGAACCAACCATTCAAACCAAGCATCCGGGCTTTGAACATGGGTGCCAACACGGTCTTCACCATGGTCTGACCGGTCTTAAAATCTTTCCCACAGATCGGGACTTTGCGCTCGATTGCGAGCTGTTGGATGGCCGGAATATCCACCGTGAGGTTCGGTGCACCATTGGCAAATGGTACGCCTTCCATCATCGCGGCCCAGGCATACAACATGGAGGGTGCAATGGCGGGATCGTTATCGGCCATTGCCTTCTCGAACGAAGCTACGGTTTGATGGACGGGACCCGGGATGATGAAAATCTCCGTCGATGCGCACCACACGATGACCACTCGTGAACAATTGTTTCGTTCTTTGAAGGTCCGAATATCTTCGCGAACCGCCTCCGCCAAATCTCTTTTGGTACGCCCACTTTTGACGTTCGTCCCCTCCAAACGCTTCACATATTTCTGGTCGAAAACAGCCGGCATCGGTTCAATCGCTCTTAGAAAGTCGGCAATCGGTTCGACATGCGGCGTGTCTAACACTCCAGACACCTTGCAGGATTCGTACGCGTTGTCCGGTATGGGATCCCATGCACCGAATACAAGGTCATCCAATTTGGCTACCGGAGCGAAATCACGAATCTTGGGCGCCCGTCCGTCCGTCCGTTTGCCCAATCGAATGGTGCTCAACTCCACCAACGACCCGACGGGTTTCGCACGCCCGCGCCGGACGTTCTCCACACCCGCTATATACGTCGTCGCCACGGCGCCGAGCCCGACGAGCAGGACCCCGAGTTTTCCCTCGGCAGGAGCGATTTCCCTTCCTGGATTATTACTCACGTGTTTTGTCTTTCCTCCATGTCAACGAGGGCCTGCACCGTGTTCGGTGCCGGCTTCTCCGACACCTCCGCCCGGGTTAACCGGTATACATGGTTGATACGCTGCACGACAGTCAGCGCCGAAAGTGCACCGAGTACCGACACAATTCCAAGTAGCATGAGGCCTGAGGGTCCAGCACCGAAAAACAAACTCGTCGGAAAGTCCTCCGGTCATGAAGTACAAACCAATTCCGGCGAAGATTGCTCCGTCGCCCACACGGTCCAAGGTCGAATCGTAAAACGCGCCGAAACGAGACATTAGTCCGCCGCCACGTGCCACTTTCCCGTCTAGGACGTCGAACGCGCCACTCAGCAGCAGGAAGAAACCTCCCACTCGAACAAACCCCACCCCGAAAGCGACAGCGGAAAGTGCCACAACGGTGAACCCCAACGTGGTCAGGGTATTGGGGTGAATGCCCGTTTTGATCAGGCCACTCGCCAACGGCGAGAGGGCCCCCTCAAAGGGGCGTTGGAGCCAAGGTGGGATGAGCTTCATGAGTACGGGTAAAGGGCTGCTAACAATAACGGGCCATTGAAGCTACGGCAATCTGCCACGGTTTTCGACAGGCCGCTGGGTTACCTGCCGCGCACGATCAGCGATAAATCAGGTATTGCTTAACCCGGTCGGCAAACACCGCCAATCCCCCACCCCACGAGGCATCGAGGGCAACATCATCGGTAACCGCCCGGACACGGTCCGTACCCGCAAGCCGATCCATCCGGGCCGCGTGAATCATCAGGGAATCGCCGGTCTCACGTCGAAGAATACGTAAAACCTCAACGGCCAGCCGAGTGGGATCATACGTCGCTCGGTCGGTCACGCGGAAGCGCAACGCCGGAAGTTCCACACCACCATACTTTCTATCGGTTGGATCTTGAGGAGTGATTGTCGTATCAGTGATAGAGACACCCACCAGGTCCGGCAGCATGCTGACAACCTCGGCAGCTGGCAGCCAGGGCGCCGCAATCACTTGAAACGCAATGGGAGTGCCCCGCCCCACTGAGAGATTCGTGGCCTCAAAGAGCACGGTGCCGGGATAATGGGCAGCACTCTCCAACGATGGCATGTTCGGGGACGGGCGGACCCACGGCAAGCCCGTTTCGTCGAACCATTGACCACGAACCCATCCCGTGGTCGGCACCACGGTCAAACCGGCGTTGATGTCGAGGAGATCATTGGCCATCAAGGCCAATTCGCCCATGGTCATCCCGTGCCTCAGCGGCACCGGCAGCATGCCCACAAATGAAGCGTGCGCAAGATCGAGCACCGGCCCCTGCGCGAGCACGGCGCCGATGGGATTTGGACGGTCCAGGACGACGACCGCGCAACCATTTTCCTGAGCGGCACGCATAGCCAGAATCATCGTCGACACATACGTATAAGTGCGACTGCCTATGTCCTGGAGGTCAATGACGAGCACGTCTATGTTGTGCAACATTTCGGCGTTTGGCGCCCGCACCGCTCCGTACAAGCTATAAATTGGAAGTCCGGTGGCTGGATCCACACCGTGTCCAACCTCTGGTTGGTCCAACACGCCGCGGAAACCGTGCTCCGGACTAAAAAGCGCCGTGAGGTTCACGTCAGCGTCAAGCAGCCGAGTGACATCATCGACGCCGTTGGCGTCGATGCCGGTTTGATTGGTGATCAAACCCACACGGGTGTCGGCAACGAGGTGCGCCGAATCCGACAACCGACTGCGAAACACGGCACCTCCATGGGACTGATCGCTACAACGGTTTTCTTTGCAGCCACGGCGACCGCCGCGCAAACACCAACCGACCGTTGGGTTAAGATCGATTCGATAATGACGTCCTTGACGGTGGAAGAGAAGGTTGGCCAGCTCATCATGCCTTGGCTGCCCGGCTCGTATTCAGCCGAAAACAGCGAGGGGTTCACCGAAGCTATCCGTTGGATCAACGAGATGGGGATCGGTGGCCTTGTCATATCGACCGGTACACCCCTTTCTGCCGCCGCAAAGTTGAATGCGTTTCAACGAC
>JAZDDD010000115.1:0-2640 GCA_036679545.1 Gemmatimonadota bacterium
GAGTTGAAGGTCACAGCGTTGGTATTGGACGGTGAGAATGTCACCATGGACGTGTTCGCCAATGGCGCGTACCTCAAAGAGGAAATTCGCGACATGGGTGGTGCACCGCCAATCAAGGTTGGCGGCAGTTATCCACGGTACCGCAACTTCATCCGCGGCCCCGACACACTGGGAACGGGTGAGGTTGTTTACTACGCGCCCGGCACACATCTCGGCGCACGGTTAATTCCGAATTGCAGCGCCAACGCCACCTACACGGGCAACAACGGGCTCTTCGGTCAGACACGGACATGCTGGACACCGGGCACGACGTTACCGTTCGATAGCAATGGCGATGGTCAGCCCGACACGATTGCTGAGTTCACACAGTTCCTGAACGACAACGCAGCCAGCACGTCATTCAACATGAGCATCTTCAGTTCGAACCTCTTGATGGACGACGAAAATGGAAACGGCGATGTCCTGGACAACTTCCTGGGCAAACCGACCCCGGATTGGGCTGGCGCTTTTGGTGCCAACATCAATCTGTGGAGAAACTTCCAGGTCAACGCGTTGTTCGAGTACAAGACCGGTAACTTCTTCGTCAACAACCTGACGGATGCGTTCCGCAACTCGAACCCGTTGATTGGGCGCAACACACCGCGTGCGGCGGAACTCGAATCAACCTTCGAGAACCCGGCGTCTACGGTCGATCAAAAGATCGACGCCGCGTTGTCCTACGTGCAGGAGCTAAAAGCTCTGGCGCCGAACAGTGGTCTCAACACGATCAAGAACGGTAAGTTTATCCGCTTCCGCGAGTTGGGTCTCACATACACGGCACCACGTAGCTTCTCGAGCAAGCTCGGCTGGCCATCTGGACCGGTTACGACGGTATCGATCCGGAACTCAACGCGACAACGGGAGATAACTTTCTTCAGAGCGTCGAAGCGTTCGGCACGGGTATCCCGCGTCGTTTCAACTTCTCAGTTCGCTTCGGGTTCTAAGAGGAGAAACAAACATGCAACCACAAACACATAACACGAGACGGCGCCCTTCATTGGGCGCCGTCACCCTGGTGCTCGGCCTCATGGCCGGTGTCGCCGGATGTGACTCGTTGTTGGAGGTCAATAACCCGAATAACATCTCGGGTGACGACGTCTTGCTCCCAGACGCCAGCGGCGCTTTGGCCAATGGCGCGTTGTCAGGTGTTGCGCGTGGGTACGGCCAGATATTGACGGCCTACTCGACACTCACCGACGAGCTGGAATGGACCGGTTCACGTGACGCGTTTCAGGCACTCGACTTCGGGACCATGACCGACCCGTTCAACGAGTTTACGGACGCAGAGTATAAAAGGTTCACGCAGGGCCGATGGATGGCGGACGAAGCAGTCAGAGTCCTCACGATTCACCAGGACAACGCTGCGCTCGACGAGGTAGAGGATCTGTGGCGGTCTCACCTGTACCGAGCCATTGTCTACATGCAGATTGGTGACATGTACGACGATTTCGTGTACTCAGATCGCTCGGAATCGGCCGCACCGATTGGCCCGGCCAACATGGGGGCCATGACCTACGGTGAGGCCATGACAAGCCTGAGTGCCGTTATCGCCGGTAGTGGTGACGCGGACAATGTGTTGGCTGCACGGGCAATGCGAGCACGCGCCGCACACGGTCTGGCAGTATGGGGTACGCTGCATAACGGGTTTAACCCAACGGCTGGGACGTTCCCCGGCACGGTGGATGCGGGACAGATGGCACTCGATGACGCAAATTTCGTTATTGCCAACGCAGACGCCGATTGGCGTTTCGAATTGCAGTACGGATCGTCAACGGTCACGTCTCAGATCCACAACTGGGTGAATTCCCGTCAGGAACAGCGGATCGGTCCGGCGTATGCCACGCCCTCCGCGACAGATCCAACGTTCGAAGCGGTTGCGCTGGAAGACATTATCGATGTTGGTACGGTCTCTCCGGAGCTCTTAACCGCCGTCACGGCTTTTGTCGCCTCAACACGGGGCACACCCGCGACGATCGTGTCGGCACGTGAGATGCACTTGATCATGGCAGAAGCTGCGCTGGCCGGTAACGGTGGCGCTGACTTTACAACGGCGATCAATGCATTGCGCGCGCTCGACGGCCTCACGGCATTCTCCGGGCAAGTCAACGAAGGGGATCTGCTGACTCATCACCGACGTACTGACCTGTATCTGCAAGGCAAGCGTCTAGCAGATCACTACAGGTTCGGCACCGCATCGCGTGAATGGCTCGCGGGCACACCGGCCCTCGCGGCACCGGGCACTTTCTTCCCAATTCCGTCGAATGAGTGTCAGGCAAACCCGAATATTCCGAATAGTTGCTCATAGCATTCGGAAAGTAGAAGCAATGAAGAAAGGTCGGTGCGTAAGCACCGGCCTTTTTTCGTAACGGTTGGCGTCGCAACAACCAACGCCGCACCATCCCCCACCCCGTAGCGTCTAGACTCCGTTCCATTCTTATGCGCTGCTATGCTCGTCCTGAACGACAAATAGGTGAGCCGCGATGCTCGGTGCCTGGTACAACGAAGGGGCCGGTCACGAATGACCGGCCCCTTTGCATCCGTCTCAGGCTAGAACCTAATTCATCTGTTTGGGATCAGGTGGAACTGGATCGGGGGTCTGCC
>JAZDDD010000116.1:0-2550 GCA_036679545.1 Gemmatimonadota bacterium
AAGAAGAACCTCGCCGAGGTTGGTGATTTGACGTACGGCTTCCGGCCCGACTACTCCGACTCGGAAGCGCTGACTCCAAAGATCAAAGTAAGGGCTACGGCCGTATGTACCCGCGGAGAATCGTCCTCTGTAGGGCGGGCACTCGTGTAGCGGTGACTGGCTGACTGGATCCCAAGCGGGCCGCGGCCATCGTGGTGGTACTGTTTGTGGAGGCGCCCGCTGATGGCGGGGGCGTTACGGGTGCGGTGGCAAAGGGGCTGGCCGTAACATTGACTGAAACTGCGTCTCCGGGTGATTGAACGTTGCAATCGGTTGCCCCCACACCGCACGAGGGTCCCGCCGGGTCGCCCCACCACGAGTTGGTTGCGTCGATGATGATTTGTGTCTGTGTTTGGTTGTCGACACCGAAAGTATTGCCAAAGATGTTGTTGCCTTGGAAGTTGCCGCCCATCTCCAGCGTCAGCACCCCTTGGAATGTGCTGTTCGAGATTTGGTTGGAGCTTGCCGTTACGGTATTCACGCCCACAGCAGCTGCAGAATCCAACCGAATGCCGACTTGGTTGGAGTCAATGACGTTAGTGTTGACGAGTACATCGGCCGCGACGCCGGTGAAGAGGAACGCCGCGGTTCCGTTTCTCCGCAATTGGTTGTTTGTAAAACGTCCTGTTGACGCGACATTGATCGTATGGATGGCCGGAAAGATGAATGGGCTACCCCCAACGTCATCGATGTCCGTAACAGTATTATTGTCGACCGTTACGTTTGCGTTGTCCATGAGATACATTCCCCATCCAGTGATGGAGTCTATCGTCGTACCGGTTACGGTAACGGACTGCATGCCACGCATGACCATCCCCGCCGTCTCGCGTGTTTGCCCGCGCTGTCCCCTAATCGTGCTGTTGATGATAGAGATGTTACTGACACTTGCAGCAACGCTAGGTATGACCTCTCCCCATACACCCCAGTACAATCCTTCAATGTGACTATTCTCGATGGTCGTGTTGGCATTCACCGCGGAGTCGCGAACAAGAATCCCACCGCCCGTGTTATCCAAGATTGCCGCATCGACCACTCGAGAATTGGCAACGTCTAATAGGAACACCGACGTACGACTCGACAAGCCATTTGGCTCCACAGCATTGACATGGGTATTGAGAATGGAGTCCCCGCGCGCGGTGAACGTCCGGATGCCTGCTGCCCCGAGACCACCGCCGACGGTGTTGTAAATTTTTGTTGAATCGACAAGCGCCGAGTCAACAAACACCAGTTCAATGCCGTAGATAATCTCGTTTGCCCGTCCGGTCTGCTGGATATCTGTCCGTGCAATATCAACAACACCAACCGAATCTATGCGTATGCCGGAATCGTCCGTGCCATTGATTATGGCGTTGCGCAGCGTGAGGGATGCGCTCGCAAACATCTGAATGCCACGCCCGACTGAACCACCCGCTATTTCGCTGATCGTTATTCCGTCGATTATCGTAAAACCAGACTGGGTGATGAACAACGCCGTGCCAGTGATGTTTTGAAATTGGGTCGAGGTAATGTTCAAGGCTGTCGCGCGGACGGTTAACCCCGCGTTTGCGCCTTGGAACCGCATCCGTTTGATCCTCACGGCCACGAACACCGTGTCGCGAATTTGTGCTCGTTGTATCCCTCGGTTGATCGTCGCAAACGGGAAGTTGTCCGTCCCGAATTGCGTTGGCCATGGTTGCGCCGCCGCGGGATTCACCACCCACTGTCGACGGACCGGTGGAAAATCTCCGATTTGAATCAACGCGTGATCGATGATGCTATCCGGCGTCATGGCTTGCACAACGACTTCCGCGGCAAATACGCTGGGCGCGACAACTACCGCACCGGTTGCATCGATAGTCATGAACGCCGAATCGGCGGGATTGAGTAACGAGAACGTTACAAGCGGAGCTGGTGTCGTAGTAGAACCCGAGCTGTCGATTGCCGAAGCGACCAGGGCGAAGTTGGCACCGGCTTGAACGACGGTATCGCGAGGCATGATGACGAGTTGTGCAAATGGTGGTCCGGCGTACACGACCGGCACTTCCACCGTCACCGGGTTGTTGGCTTCGGCCCGACTTATCGTGACTTCACTCATGCCCGCAAAAAGGACGCTTCCATCGGGTTGGAGTGCTTGGAGCGTGACTCGGTAGGTCTGCGGATCCTGGATGAGCGGCACCTGGACGTCGGCGCTTGCTTGGCCTGTCACCGGATCAATGGCCACCGTGGTATCGGCAACGATTGAGAACGCACCGGCAGTTTGTATCTCAATGAGTATGCGTAGGTTCTCGGCCGCCATGACGAATTCGAGAGCCGGTCCCTGCAAAGATGGGACAATTTCTAACGAAATCATCTCTGAGGGGGGTTCAAAAGCGTCCTCACAGGCCGCTATGGCCAGGGCTAGTCCGATGACGCTAGCTCGTCGAATCCAGGCTCCACGCGCCACTGATCAAGTCCTCCGCGTATTCATTAGATAGGCTAAAGCGATTTGAGGGGCCCAAGGCCTCCCTGTGGGCTGAAATGTAAGATGACGAC
>JAZDDD010000117.1:0-6273 GCA_036679545.1 Gemmatimonadota bacterium
CTTGTCGAACAAATTGCGTTGCGGGAACGAGTGATAGTCATCGCCTCTGCCCTCAACAGCCAATCGAATTAAATAGTTCGTTAGAACCGGATCGGAATTGCGATAACGTCCTACGGTGTTAGGCTCCCACTGTTGTGGCCGAGTGGCTGCCCATTGGAATGAATTCGTGGTGCCGGTATAAAAGTAGACGTGATCGGGGTACCCTTGTTCGGGATCGAAATCCGGATCAGCGGGAGCTAGAATGCGGATGCCGCTCGACATGCGCATGATGTCACCGATACGAATGGATTGACGCGGATCACCCTCCTGTTGCCACTCCGGTACGGGTGCTGGTTGCCATAGCCCATAGTCACCTTGTTGTATGAGCACACCCATGAGCGCACCAGTCAGACTCTTGCCCATAGACCAACTCTCCAGCGGCGTATGCGTGTCGATGCCATCGGCGTATCGCTCGCCGATGATTTGACCCTTGTACGTGACCGTCAAACCGAGCGTCATTGCTTCGCGCGGCCCAAACCCCACATCAATAGCCGCTTCGATTGCCGTCCGATCCAACTCGGCCGGCCAGACATCAGTTGCAACCACGTCGCCCATCGGCCACGGCGTGGTGTCCCGATTGGGAAGATTTGGTTCGACAACTGACGGTGTGAACCGCACCGAGTCCTCACCGATTGCGTGGGTTACGCATCCTTGGGACCCGTATCGCGTTGCGGTGCGCGTAACTCCGGAGGGCAAGGTCAGTGCAACCGTTTGCGATTGATAGTCCACCACTGTATCGACAACGTGCCCCCGTTGTTCGAACGGACTCGTGAAGCCACCCACGTTCGCTGCCGCGTCAGCCGGTTCTAGCCCGGTGATGAAAACGCCAGAACAAAGCGTCTTGGCGAATCCAGCGGTGTGGTGATTCAGCGCCTCGCCCGGAGGCGGAACCCACTCTGTATCCAGCTCGAACGAATCACCGCGTGCGATCAACGCCATGAGCGCATCGTCCGTACGCTCTACCGCGTCATCAACAGGACCACATGCCACGAACAGGGCTACAACGGAAGCAACAACCGCACTCGTAAATCGCATCCGTACCTCCTTGGCGGGTTCAGTTTTATCGGACCAGGTTCTGACCGCAACTTCAGCGGCCGACTTCGTGTAGTAGCAAACGACGAACATAAGCATGACGTTTGGGACAGTGGTTGGCAAATGAGCCACCGGGAGACCCGGACAAGAGCGGTTACCACACCGCCATCAAATGTTGCGTTCTCTGAAGCCCCCACGTTACTTAGGGCTCAAGCTGTAAACCTTTCGGCTCGGCTGGGATCAGACTCCCGCTGGCATTGTGGAGATCAAAATGATCAGGATGTCGTTGGCACTCACAGCCTCCGCGATTTTAGTCACCCTAGCTGGGCCATTGGCCGGCCAGTCGGACGTGCATCGTTCGGCCTTACACGACTATCGGATCGTCACCGTGGCGGAAGGGTTGGAGCAACCCTGGTCCATCGCGTTCATTCCCGGTGGGGATATGCTGATAACGGAGAAGCCTGGCAGACTTCGCATCGTTAGACGGGGTGAGCTGCTTCCGGATCCAGTCGGCGGCGTACCAGAGGTTCTCGCGCGGGGCCAAGGTGGGCTGCTGGACGTTGTTCCCCACCCCGATTTCGCCTCAAACCGGCTGCTCTATTTGAGTTATTCCAAGCCAATCGGTGACGGGTCGAGCGCCACCACCGCGGTAGCACGAGGTCGGTTCGAAAACGATCAACTGACCGACGTAGAAGACATTTATGTAGCAGAGTCAACTGGTCGGGGACACTACGGCTCGCGAATCGTCTTCGACGGAAATGGCTATATGTTCGTGTCCGTGGGCGACCGACAGGTGCCCCCACGCGGGGATCTGCAAGCGCACCCGGCCCAAGACATTGCAAACAATCACGGAACAATCAACCGGTTACACGATGACGGGCGGATTCCCGATGACAATCCGTTTGTAGGTCAAGCGAATGTTCGTCCGGAGATCTGGAGCTACGGGCATCGCAATCCTCAAGGGTTGGCTCGTCACCCCGAAACGGGTGACCTGTGGTCAACCGAACACGGTCCACAGGGCGGAGACGAGTTCAATCTCATTCGTCGTGGGCTCAACTACGGTTGGCCGGTGGTCGGGTATGGCGCGAACTACGGCCGAACCGGAGAACAGATCCATGAAAGCACGGGTCGGGAGGGTATGGAACAGCCGGTACACTTTTGGGTGCCGTCGATCGGAACTTCTGGCTTAATGATCTACACGGGCGATCGTTTCCCCGAGTGGCGAGGCGATGCATTCGCTGGGGGAATGGTCGGCCAGCAACTGGCGCGTCTGACTTTGGACGAGCAATCCGTCACGCGGCACGAGGTGTTGGTTCAGGGAATGGGAAGGATACGAGATGTTCGCCAGGGCCCGGATGGCTACATCTACTTGGCTATTGACGGTCGTGGCGCGCAGAGAACCGCGGTTGTGCGGTTAGAACCGGCTGGGGGTAGCGAAGACAACTAGAAGGACGACACTGGAACATACGGTTCGTCATCTCCAGAATCTCCACTTCGAATTGCCGCAACGCCAAGGAGTGTTAGCGTCGTCAGTACAAGTATGACTAGGATTCGCCGTGTCCCGCGGCCGAGTCGTCCAATCGCCGCGGCAAACCCCACAACAACGCTTTCGAAGGCCATCACCGTGGCCAACACGCCAAACCACGTGGCGCCGAAGAATCCCCGCGATCCTTGGCGTGCACGTTCTGAGAGCAGGTCGTAGTACGCGGGCAGGAAGACACGGTCACGTACACGTTGCGGCAACACTCGCGCAATCCAGGGGTCGCCCGGATGCGGCTTAGGTGAGGATGGGTTCATCCCCATACCGGTTGATCATATCAACA
Source organism: Gemmatimonadota bacterium (assembly GCA_036679545.1). GTDB lineage: Bacteria > Gemmatimonadota > Gemmatimonadetes > Gemmatimonadales > GWC2-71-9 > JAZDDC01. The sequence goes on from JAZDDD010000117.1 coordinate 2,895, forward strand.
TAGAAGTCACGGCTCGAGGACCACGCACGTTTCCCCGACGCTGTTATCTCATAGTGACGTTCCCGAATGATCTGCGCGTCAAGAACCTCTTGCTCGTACCGACCCCGCACGAGTCCATCGTCTTCCAGCCGAGCCATGAGTTGGTAAAATGCCGGCCCTGATTTGGTGGCCCCATGGCGCTTTAACTCTACCCGCACTTGTTTGCCACTATTTGCCTTGGCGAGGAGGATACCCAGGACAAGAAACTGCAGATGCGTGAGACGTGGAATCATTGGATTGACATAATGCGATGTTACATTACTATCCATTACGGTAGTGTCAAAACCTAACGCCTCTCTCCTGCCCCCGCAACAAGGAGCTAGCTGTGTCAGCGCCTAAGGCCGTGAGAATCACGTTACTCGTCTCGCTATGGCTTGTCACAACCCTACAGGGGCTCGCGATGATCGATGCGGGATGGGGAAAGTTCAAGTCTTTTGACGGGTGGTGGTACTGGTTCGGACAATTTGGGTTTCCCGGGTGGTTCTCACCCACTATCGGTAGCGTCGAAATCCTCGGTGGCATCCTCCTGTTCGTACCGTCTCTCGCTACCTACTCGGCGGTCGTATTGATCGGGGTCATGACGGTCGCGTTCTACTCTATTGTCACAACACCTCAGACGGCCATGAGCCCCGAAGATCCGGTGGTGGCCATGGTGTTGCTATTCGTGGTCGCCGCGGGTTTTTGGCGCAAGCGTAAGCAACTGCCGAAAACAGACCCATAGCTCCGCCTCGCGCGCTTACCCTCGATATCGTATCATGAGTGATAAGTTCGCTCGATGTCCGTCCGAGAAACGCGCTCTAGCAGGTGATCATATTCATGAGACGACTTTCCATTTCGCTGCTGGCCCTCACGGCAATCATTGCTTCGCCGACCGGCGCACAGCAACAAGAATCGTATGACTATTGGCGATTCAATCGGGACATGATTCAAAACGGTATGCAGGCTGTCCTGATGTGCAATGGTTTGTTCACGTCCAATCGGACACTCGATCAAGTTTTCGATCAGGAACTTGCGTACATCAGACAACCCGTCGGGACCGCTCGACGGGGCGATTATGAAGTCGATTGGGAACGCAAAGCCGTAGCGATCGGAGCGCCCGGCGGAACGCCCACCATGCGCGCGGCGTTCCGGGAAGGCCTTGGGTGCGTGGTGCTGGCACCTAACCAAACATTCGAGGACATTGCGAGTCTGCCCATTCTCGACATGCCCTTGCCCGCGAGTGATGCTGCAACCATCGCATGGCCGGACGGCGACTTGCTCGAAGATCAATCGCTACCACCCGCCGTCGATGCGCGAGCATTGGCCGCCGCTTCCGACTGGGCATTTGATCGTGAGTCTGCCGAGCAGGTGACGCTGAGTCTTCTTGTCGTACACAAGGGCCAAATCGTTCACGAGCGGTATGCGCCAGGAGTGGACGTGACGACGAAGACCCGAACGTGGTCCACGGCCAAGAGCATTGCTGTGACCCTCATGGGCATCTTGGCCGATCAGGAACGGATGGAGTTGGACCGACCACTCGGATTCGAATGGTTGCCACGTGTCGCCACGCCGGAAACAGATCCGCGCAATCAAATCACCCTCCGTCACGTCCTCAATATGTCCAGTGGCCTACACCCGGTTGACGACCGTGGACTGGAATACGCCACAGGTTCCGGCCTAGCGTACTGGGCTGGCGCAAGCTCGATCAACGGCGCACGAAACCGCGCAGCCATTCGCGAGCCGGGGACGTTTTGGGACTACGAAAACTATGACACCTTGCTTGGTGTGTATGCCATGAAGTTGGCGCTCGGTGACGACAAAACCTATTTGGAGTTCCCACGCCGGGCGTTGCTGGATCGGATCGGGATGCGGAACACCTTACTCAGTGTCGATCGTTTCGGTGATTTCATTTTGAGTAGCCAAGTGTACACGAATGCACGTGACTTGGCTCGGCTCGGTTTGTTGTACTTGCAAGACGGTGTCTGGAACGGCGAAAGGTTGTTGTCACGGGATTGGATTGATTTTACGCGGACGCCAGCGCCTGCAACATCCGCAACCGGCAACTTTTACGGTGGGCAGTGGTGGCTCGTCCCGGACGATCGAACGGATGTACCGGATAATGCATACTCAACAGCCGGGAACCGTGGCCAATACACCATCGTCGTACCATCACACGATCTCGTCATCGTGCGGCGCGGCTTGGATTACGGACGACAAGGGTTCAACCGATGGGATTTGACCAGGGAGGTATTGAAAGCCGTTCGCACGGCGACGGACAATCAATAGGTCAGTCATGACGTAGAGACTGGGCTGGATCCACGCGACCTGCCCGGACTGCCCGTACGAAGCAAGCGGCAAGCGCGATGCCACCGACCGTCACTAGGACAAGAAGAAAGGTCAACGGATCGGTCGGCGTCACCTCGTACAGCATGGATGAGAGAAACCGCGCTCCGACCAGCGCAACACCCAGCCCCAACGCGGCGCCGGTTGCGACCATGCGTCCTCCACTACCCATTGTCTGTCGTACGACTCGCGCAGTATCTGCACCCAAGGCCAACTTGATCCCAATCTCCCGTTGTCGATGAACGACCGACAGAGCGATCACCGAATACACACCAATGGCCGAGAGCAGACACGCCACCACCGCAAACGATCCAAACATTAAAGTCCGGAATCGCGGTAAAGCAACCGATTCGGTCAACTGACTGTCGAGCGTTCGTATCGTGGCGACCGCGACGGTCGGGTCCAACGACCAAACCAACTCCCGCAACGGGCCTGCAATGTTTCCGGCGTTGGGTTGCGTTGCTATCACAAGGTACTGGTGGGCCCACGTCAACTGTGTATGGGGACGGTACCAGGTTGGTCCGGGTGGTCTGCCCAAATCCTGGTCCCGTGTGTCCCCAACCACTCCTACCACGGTATACGGTTCTCTTGGAAAAAAGGCGCGATCAACGGAACCAACCGATCCGTCGATTCCACCGGTGTGGACGAGCTGTTTGCCCACGGGGTCTTGTCCAGGCCAAAACTGCCGCGCCATCGTCTCGTTCACGACAGCAACATGCACCGATTGAAGCCGGTCACTCGTATCAAAAACCCTACCGGCGAGTAATGGTATACCCATTGTTCGAAAGTAGTCATCTCGTACAATCACCGTTGCAACCGACCGACCGCCGTCACCTACCTCCGGTTCGCCTTCCTCGATGAGTGTCATGCGAAAGCCATTGCCCGCCAACGGCGGGGAGTACGTACTGGTTGCAGCCGTTATGCCGGGCATGGCGCGTACACGATCCAACAGTTGACCATAGAATGCGTCGATCTGTTGTGGTGGGGTTTCCTCCGCCACCGTCGGTGATACCGATGC
>JAZDDD010000118.1:0-3756 GCA_036679545.1 Gemmatimonadota bacterium
TCGTATTGGTGGAATGATGTTTGCCCATTGGAAGGTCCGATGGTCTCGTAATCAACTGACTCCCCAACAGAGAACCGAAACCTTATGGCTGGCTGGATCGATCGCGCGCTCGCGCCAATGGCGATGATGTTAGTGATCACGGCATGTGGAAACGACGGAACGGGTCCGGATGGCCAACTCAAAGATGTTCAGGTGTCATTCGCCACCACACGGGCGCAACAACCGGCGGCTGCGAGTGCGCGAGTCTTTTTTGATGACACTCTGACGAGTGGTGTAGATACCATATTCGTTTCGAGCGTCGGGATTGTTTTGCGGGAGGTCGAACTGAAGCGTCTCGGCGCTGATGATTGTGATAAAGACGTTGATGCCTGTGAGAAGTTCGAATCTGGCCCGATTTTGGTGATGCTGCCCCTCAACGGTGAGCCGGAAGTCCAATTCGCATTGGACATTCCCGATGGCGTTTACTCGGAGATCGAATTCGACATCCACAAAGTGGGCGATAGTAATCCCGAAGATCTTGCGTTCGCTCAGCAGCATCCAGAATACAGGGACAAAAGTATTCGGGTGCAGGGCATGTTCAACGGCACCAATTTTTTGTACGAGACCGATCTTAACGTCGAGCAAGAACTTCAGCTCAATCCTCCCCTTGTGGTAGACTCGACGCGCGCGGCAGCAGCGATAACAGTGTTCGTCGACATCGATCGATGGTTCCGCGACAACGGTGGCGCGTTAGTCGACCCGGCGACGGGGAATAAAGGTGGTGCCAACGAAGGCCTAGTCAAAGAGAATATCAAGCAGTCGTTCGAGGCATTCGAAGAAGACGGCTCCGGCGGTAAAGGTTAAGGGTTAACCTCGAGTGTCTATCGACCCGTTGCGAAAAGCTCGTCACGCCATTCGCGATGGAAAATTCCGGATGGCTAAGACGGCATTGGACGCTGTTGCGGCTGAACATCGTTCACCAGAGTGGCAGCTGTTGACTGCGATGGCCACATGGCGTTTAGGGGATTTTCAGGAAAGCCAGCGGCATGCGACGGTATCGCTTGCCGGATACCAAGAATGCGCGGACACAGATGGTGAAATGCGGGCGCAAAATGTTGCGGCGGCCGGAAGTTTCGTGTTGGGCGCCTTGTCGGAGGCGCGGCGTGGATATGAGCGTGCACTCTTTCTGGCGCAGCAACGTCACGATTTGCTGATGATTGCGCGGTGTACGAACAACTTGGGCAGCGTCTGCTACTATCTGAAACAAAACTCGCACGCAATGACCTGGTACCGTCAGGCTGCGCGCGGGTTCGAGCAGGTCGATTTCGTGCCGGAAATTGCTCGGGCATGGCACAATATCGGTGTCGTGTTGCGGGAGGAAAACCTGTTGCGCGAAGCGCTCGCCGCAACGGATCGCGCTCTCGACGCTGCACAACGGTTGGGTGACCGGCGTTGTGTCGGATGGGCGCTTGGCGGCCGTGGAGAGACAAATATCATGTTGCGCGACTTACGGCTTGGGAAAGCGGAGGTCACGCGGGCTCTCGAACTGTCACGCGAGCAAGAGGATCGCCTTACCGAAGTCGAGGCACTTCGCGCGTTATCGGTAGTCGCAGGCCTCGAAGGCGACCGGCAACGGTCGCTGGATTTCGTGCGTCAAGCTGTTGCTCTTGCTGATCGAGTAAAGAGTACGTGGCTGATTGCCCAATCCAACCGTGACTTTGCGCACGTGTTGCGAGAACTCGGTGAAGTTGATGAAGCGCGTGACGCGATTCGCCGGGCCGCCGCGGCATACGCCGAGCTGGGAGCCGAGGAGCGATCTGAAACGGTCAAACGCGAGTTCGAAATGTAAGCGAATCCGGTTTCGTATTCATTGGCCCCCCCCTCCCCCCGGGATAACCACTTGATCCCGGCGCGGCGTAAGGCACACATGATTGACTCCCTCTTCGTTGGTTAACGATTCTTTCGGCAGCGGCGGCTATGGGCTATCATCGCCCCTCACAGGAATCTTCTATCTTCGAACCAGATGACGGATCCATGCGATCAATTCCGCTTTTCTTGCTATCGATGACCGTAGGCCTCAACGTTTCCGTGGACGCTCAGGCTCAGGTCGTCCCGCCCGTCGATCCCGAGCATTTTCAGTCGATGCAGTGGCGTAACATCGGTCCCTTCCGAGGGGGCCGGTCCGTAGCTGCGACCGGGGTCGCCTCGGATCCACTCACCTACTACTTCGGTGGAGTGGGATCGGGGGTTTGGAAAACCACGGACGCCGGCACAACGTGGTTAAATGTCTCGGACAGCACGTTTGGATCGTCTTCCGTGGGAGCGATAGAAGTCGCGCCGTCAGACGCCAATGTCGTTTTCGTCGGGATGGGTGAGCACGCTATTCGAGGTGTGATGACCTCTCACGGAGACGGCGTATACAAGTCAACCGACGCCGGGCGATCGTGGAAACACATGGGACTCGACCGCACCCGTGCGATATCGCGAATCCGGGTGCATCCAACTGACCCAGACATCGTTTACGTTGCCGTACAGGGCGCGCCGTACGGTGCCACCGAAGATCGCGGGGTTTATCGATCCTTAGATGGTGGAGTGACCTGGGAAAAAGTTCTCTACGTATCAGAGAGCGCCGGCGCCTCCGACATCAGCATGGATCCAAAGAATCCGCGGATCTTGTACGCAGCGTTTTGGGACCATATCCGTTTGCCCTGGGAAGTACGCAGTGGTGGCGACGGTAGCGGAATCTGGAAAACGACCGATGGAGGAAGTACTTGGGAGCAACTCAAAAAAGGGTTCCCCGAATTGATGGGGAAAACAAGTGTGTCCGTCGCAGCGAACTCCGATCGTGTTTACGCCATTATCGAAGCGGATCCGGGCGGAGGTTTGTATCGATCGGATGATGCCGGTGGTTCGTGGCGGAATGTCAATGAGACGTGGACGATCAGAGCCCGTGCCTGGTATTACACGGAGGTTTTTGCCGACCCGCAAAACCCCGATGTGGTATGGGTGCTCGATGCGCCAGCCATGAAGTCGATCGACGGAGGCCAGACGTTCTCACGTGTGCGCACGCCTCACGGGGACAACCATGATTTGTGGATCAACCCCACGAATAGTGATTACGTCATCAACGCCAATGATGGTGGCGCCAATGTCTCGTTGAATGGCGGCGACAGTTGGTCCACGCAGCAAAACCAAGCTACGGCTCAGTTCTACCGCGTCAATGTCGACAATCGCTTTCCTTATTATGTATACGGCGGCCAGCAAGACAACAGCGCGATTGCGATTGCGAGCCAAACCTCTGGTGGCGGGATTGGATGGAAAGATTGGTATTCGGTCGCTGGCTGCGAAAGCGCCTACCTAGCATTCGATCCCGATGATCCGGAATTGAATTTCGGTGGTTGTTACATGGGGCAGATCTCCGAGTACAATTCCCGGACCGGTGCGCAGCGGAACATCATGGCGTATCCGTTCCTTCCGGCGGCGTTGGCGTCCCGGGATATGAAATACCGCTTCAATTGGAATGCGCCGATCATTGCCTCCCATCATGATCCTAATGTGCTGTATCATGCCGGCAACGTCCTGTTGCGCACCGATGATCGTGGGACAACGTGGACGGAGATAAGTCCCGATCTTACGCGGGACGAAGACGACAAGCAGGGTCCCGGCGGCGGCCCAATAACAAATGAAGGCGCCGGTGGTGAGATCTACAACACGATCTACTACGTTGCAGAATCACCACACGATCCGCAAACGATATGGGTTGGAACGGATGATGGC
>JAZDDD010000119.1:0-5630 GCA_036679545.1 Gemmatimonadota bacterium
TAGGGGAGCAGTGGAAAGCCCGAATAACCCGGTGGAGATTGGATGTGCAAGACGGTGCGAACGCTCGTGTGATCGCCGAGGCAAACACGACGGGGTTATATCCAATGAACATTCGCGACCAGATGGATCTACAATGGACCTTCGTGCAAGCGGGAATAGAATCGGTGTTGCGGGACGCGCGCTGACTCGACATCCGGCGAGGGTGTTCGCGGCGCTCAAAGAGTTGGGTGTGGAAATTCAATGTGGTGGGGGACGTATTTTCGAGCGACCAACGTCTTTTCTTAAGGCTCCCAATCGCGCCATTCGGGGCGTTTGTCGCGTAGCGTAATCGCAAAACTCTGAACCCACTCATCCACCAGCTTATCCACTGCTTCGTCACTATCGGGGCGTAGGTAATGGCGAATGTAGTGGCGAAAGGTGAGGCGCAAACCTGCCTCAATCTCTGGGCACAAGAAGTCATTGTACGACATGACCCCTTCGGGGTCACTTTCCTTCCAGTCCCCCCAAATGCTTTCGAGCGCCTCGCGCAGGTCCCCACCGGGTTCCGATATACTCATGACGATCTATGAAACATGCGGGCTGAGTATGGTCGCGGAATGCGCCCGGGGCAATACGTCAGAAGGGTCTCCGGACTGTGTGGCGTTGGTCCTTGAATCTATCGGGATCCGAACCTGGGAGAACTTTCAGAGATTGTCAGGCGTGGCAGGGGCGCAACACTGACCAAAAGACGACGTGCGGTTCGAGACAGCAAGCTGCGTGAGCGTGCGGCACTGCTATCAGTGTCGTGTCCCTTCAACCAATCGAAGACCTCATCGACGTCAGCGTCCGAAAGCGTCCGTGCCGTAACCGTGACCCGGTAGTAAAATGTGCCGTCGCCCTCGGGAGCGAGTTGTTCAATCACAAAGGTGCGGGCCAAGTAATCTGCCAACGCGCGATCGGTCATCAATTCTGTCGTGTTTTGCGTTTCCTCGGCGATATAAATCTCGCGTACCGGGTCGTGGAGTATCACGAACTCCCAACCATGTGTGACAACGGAACGGTCAAACCAGTTTGCGCGTGATTCACGAACGTCAACATGGTACTCGATGTACAGAGGAAAACCTGAATGCATTGCACGCAGGAATCGCTGGTCGGACAACAAATCCCGGAGGCTAACGACCAGTGCGGGCACAACCCGACTCTCGTCGTTCAGTTGCACATCCAAGGTTGGACGATCCTGAACGAACAGTACGGACGTTGCCATGAGGATGGCGGCCGCACGTGGTCCCCCGATCAACGGTCCCAACGGCTCATTACGACAATGCGTTCACATTTGGTGAATGGTCATATTTCAAAAACGGTTGTTTAACCGCAGGATGATACGTATCGATCCGTCTTCGGACACCGCCTTGGCGCCGTAGATGCCGATGCCGCCGAACGTAAGACCGGCGCCGACATCTGTCTCTAAGGCTCCCGGTCCGTCGTCATCGATCCAGGCGGTTCCGGCGTTGGCAAAGAACACAAAGGAAGGGCCGTCAAACCAAAACCAATCATCCCAATCAAAGACGTCGTCGTCAACGCGTTTCATCTCACGCCGGCGTCGTCGGTCCCTGTCATCGACCCACGGCGAACTAAACGAAAGATCGCCCCTGTACTCGGCTTGAACGAGAAAAACGCGATCGCACAGTGCGGGGTTGCCCGGTAAGAAAATTTGCTCGTTGCATGCGAACCGGCGAAACGCGAATCCGGGCATCGGTTCGATCCCCCCCAACGAGAGTCGCCGTTGCACTGGAAGTGGATCGTTGCCAACCGTTCCCGCGCCGTATGCGCGTAGCGCGAACAGTCCCCGCCCACCAACACGTTCGTACCGACGAATATCGATGACTGCCCGGTCATAGGTGTAGTTAGACGCCGGTATCGGGCCGCGAATACTCGCGGGCAACGCCACGGCGGACACACTGTCCGAGCTACCACGCTCCCACTCGGCAGCCAAGTACCAACCCGATCCCCAGTGACGCTCATCGTATTGCACTCGTCCGGAGAACGTGGTGAATGTTCCCTCGTCCACTGGGGGGTTCACACGCCAGAGTCGGTCATTGCGAAATGGCGTCCACGGATCTCGTGCCGCGACCGATTCATCTTCGTTCCGCGCGTATTCAGCAGTCAGTGTGAGTTCGCGATTGGGTTTGATTTTGAGATATCCTGCCACACCGCGCCGCAGGAAGTAGTCGCGGTAGTCACGGTGCCAAAGTAGGGAGGCGAGGCCGATTTCCTCATCTCCCAACTTCCAGGCTTCCACCGGTGCAACAACGTCGAAGGCTCTTATGCCGAGCCTAACATCGGTAGATCGACCGAAATCGAGTTCAGCACGCCCGTCGTAACCAAGGTCTTGTCGGTTTTCATCCAAGTCGCCGGCGGTGCGAAGAATGCCGAGCCCTTCCAGTGTGAGCCAACCAAGTTCGCTGAGGGGAAAACGGACTCTCGGCCCGACGTGCAATGGCAGACCTTCAACCCGATTATAGGTGTTGGCCCCCACGACGATCGTGAAGTCACCTTGGCGGCGACGGGCGGATCGGACTCGTGAGATGCGACGCGCGCGTTGCGGATCATCTCGCAATCGCACCCGTCTGCCGACACGTGTAACCTGGATGGAAGACGTGTATGCCCGCGTATTACCACGTACGGTTGCGTCGCTGAGTCCAAATATCTCACCACCGAAAACGGTGATGTCGCCGCGTACCACGGCGTCGTCGCGGAGTATGATATCCGCGTTCAGCGCGATAACATCGCCCTCGACAACGCCGCCAATAGTCAGTGGACCATTCAGCACTCCCACGTCACCTTCGATCCGTCGATTGCGGGAAATTGCGGCGTCCCCGAAAAAACGTGTGGTGCGGCTGGCATTGAAAATGGAAACGGCTCGACGAGCGGTTCGGGAGGACGCATCCAAACCGTGATCCACGAAAACCACAACGGTATCCTGCGCAGCCGCTGGTAGTGCCAGAGTTCCCACTATCAGCACAAGGATGCGTGCGGACCGCATCACGGGATCACCATGCAATGTCGTTGGGTTGCGGATCCAAGCGCCAATAAATCCGCTGCGGGATACTGCCCGGGTTTGGCGGCCGGCTGTGGTGCCACGTCCAACCGAATCGTGATTCGATGTCCCAGCAGTGTAGCTGATTCTTCGATTGAGCTGAGTATTTGGATCGAAGGTGCCAACTCGATCGTTATTACCGTGGCAGCAGAACCCACCAGTGACCACAAAAGCGCGCGTGTCATAAGTCCCCTCTAGACTTAACCTCACACCTGCTAAGGCACCTGGCGTGCCGTTGCGGTCTGCCGCCATAAGTTATTGGTGCTAAATAATTTACGGTTTTCGACGTGGTTGTTGATTCACACGATTTTGTGTCTTTTAGACACGTTTTTGTGTCGGATCGATACGCAGACGTCGCATACGCCGGTAGAGGTTGGCACGATCGGTCTTCAGGATGCGCGCGGCGTCAGTCACATTTCCTCCGGCACGTTGCATCGCGTTTTGAATCAGAGAAGCCTCGAAGCTCGAGAGCGCATCCGTCAGCCCGGTGTGCGACACCGCGGTATGGGTGTTCGGGGGTGCCGCGCCTAACACGGCTTCGATGTCGGTGACATCGATCGGGTTTGTTCCTCCTAGAATGGTCAGACGTTCGATGACATTTGCCAACTCTCGTACGTTTCCGGGCCAAGGGTGGTTCGACAGTCGAGTCATGGCACCACTGGTGAAATCGAGTGGTGGATCGCCGCTACGAGCCGCGAATTCGGCAGCAAAATGTGTCACCAGCATCGCGACATCGTCCGGACGCTCACGGAGCGGCGGGACCGCAATTGGGAAGACGTTCAGACGATAGAATAAGTCTTCCCGGAACGTACCACGACGGCACGCGATATTGAGATCTTTGTTGGTGGCTGCGATCACTCTGACGTCTACAGAAATTGTTCGCTCGCCACCCACCCGTTCGATCAATCCCGTTTCGAGCACGCGTAACAGCTTTGCCTGGGCGTCTAAACTCAGGTCGCCTATTTCATCGAGGAATATGGTACCGCCGTCTGCCAGTTCAAAACGACCGTGGCGGCGTGCGGTCGCGCCGGTAAATGCCCCACGTTCGTGTCCAAACAGTTCACTCTCGACAAGTTCCCGTGGAATGGCCGCGCAATTCAAACTCACCAGGGGTTTTCCCCCACGATCGCTTTGTTCGTGAACACCTCGTGCGATCAGTTCCTTGCCGGTACCTGATTCGCCGGTGATCAAGACGCGTGTTGGCGTCCGTGCGACACGTGTAATGAGTTGACGTATATGTTGAATCTCGATGCTGCCGCCCACGATGTCGGAGTCTCCGAGCAAGACGGCACGTAACGCCCGGTTTTCCGCGCGCGTGCGGTTGACCTCGTACGCGGCCGCGACCGTAACCAACACGCCTTCGGGAGTGAGCGGTTTTTCCAAGAATTGAAACGCGTCAAGCTTGGTCGCCTTCACGGCGTCGTTGAGGGACGCTTTTCCACTCATCATTATCACCACGATATGCCGAGCCTGTTGTTTGATTGTCTTTAAAACTTCGAGACCATCTGGCCCACCCGGCATGATGAGGTCGATAAGCGCGACGTGTGGATCGAAACTATCGATCACGCTTGATGTTTCAGTGGCCACCGTCGTCTCGGCGACCTCATATCCTTCGCTCTCGAGTAGCGCGCGTAACATCCTCCGGACGTTTGCCTCGTCGTCGATGATGAGGACACGAGCAGTCACGGTGTAGTGAGCGGCAGCTGCATGGTGAATGTCGCGCCGTCTTGGTTTGAAGCCACGGTGACGGTACCGCCATGCGCCTCGACGACTTGTTTCACGATTGCCAATCCAAGACCGGTGCCCCGTGGTTTTGTCGTCATGTATGGCTCGAATATTTGGTCACGTTGGTTTTCGGCAACGCCATCACCAAAATCGGTGACCTGAAGTTCGATGGTGTTCGATGCTGCGTCCGTATGGGCCGCGATCACGATCCCTCGTTGATCGGTTGCTTCGAGAGCGTTACGCACCAGATTCTGGAAGGCACGCCGCAAGGGTTCGTAATGCCCGGTCAACGTAAGTCCATTGGGTGTGGAACGGTGGACGGGTACGTCGGGAGGTACAATTGAGGTAAGCACGCTGTCGACCAGTTCGCATACGTCGATAGTTGTTATGGGACCCTCCGGAAGTCGCCCAAATTCGGCAAACTCGCGCGCCATCTCATCCAGACGCTCGGTTTCGTCCTTCAAGACTAAGAATGCATCATTCCCGTCGGTGACAACTTCGTCTCGCTCCAGTTGGGCAATGGCAAGCCGAGACGAAGTGAGTGGCCCACGAATTTCGTGCGCCACGCGCCGCGCGACTTCGCGAAACGCCACCAGTCGTTGTTGTTCTAACTCCCGCACGCGTGCGTGTTGTAACTCGATTGCCATGTTCTTCAATGCGTTGGCCAACGCCTCCACCTCGGGTGTGCCGTGATCCGTCGATTCAGTGGGTAAGCGCTCACCCTTTTCGATACGTTGAATCCACCCGATGAGATTCTCAATGGGTTGTGAAAAGCTTCGTGACCACCGTTGCGCCAGAAAGACAGAACCGGCGACAAGACCCACACCGG
>JAZDDD010000012.1:0-5731 GCA_036679545.1 Gemmatimonadota bacterium
CCGCCCCTTTAACGGAACAAAACTCCGCAAACCCGGATGCATCACGCACCAGACCCGCTCCGAGCTGGTGGTTGGCAGTTTGTTTGGGGCCACGAAATCCACTAAATCCACGAACGAGTGCTGGTCAAACAGCGCCACGGAATCCTCGGAATCCGCTGAACAAAAATATTTTGTTTTCTGTGGTTCTGTGGGTTCCGTGGCCCACAGATAACCTCTGGACGGGTTCGTGGATTTGGTGGATTTCGTGGCTCTCTATTCGAAACTCACACCCCAAAACCATGCCGCCCCTTTAACGGGACAAAACTCGCCCCATCCAATTTCTCTTCCGTAAACCCGGATGCGCCGCGTCTAACACGAACGGTAAATTGGGACTGACCACGATCCAACGGTATGACGAGCTGCCCACCCACCGCGAGCTGCTCCAACAACGGTTTCGGAATCTTGGGACCCGCGGCACTCACAACGATCGCATCATAGGGCGCGTTGGGTCGCCAACCAACCGTACCGTCGCCTGTCACACACATCACGTTGCTCACTGCCGCGGACACGAGCGCCCGCTTTGCGCCATCGGCAAGGGTGGCAATACGCTCGATTGATGTCACGTGCCGCGCGAGAAACCCTAACAACGCAGTTTGGAATCCCGAGCCAGTACCAATCTCCAACACTTTCTCTTCGCCGCGAAGCTGGAGTGCTTCGAGAAAACGTGCGTGTGTTGTGGGACGTGAGATTGTTTGGCCGTTCCCGATTGGCAATGACGCATCATCGTACGCGCGGCCGCGAAGCGCGTCCGGTACGAAGAGATGACGCGGGACACGACCAAATGCTGCCAGTACGGAGATGTCGTCTATACCGTTTTGACGCAGTGTCTCCACGAGCTGTACGCGGTAGCCGCCATAACTATCGCCTATTGGCCAAGTTTCCACGCGCGCACCGACTCGAGCAGCTTGTAATTGGTGAGGTCAACGTGTAGCGGCGTTACCGAAATATAACCGTCCGCAACTGCGCGAAAGTCGGACTCTTCCCCACCCGACCAACTGGACTTCCCCCCGCCAATCCAATACGTCTCGCGACCCCATGGATCATTCATTCTCTTCAATGAGTCAGAGAACACTCGACGACCAAGTGTGGTCACTTTGATACCGCGGATCTTGTCGCCGGGAATGGGTGGTAAATTCACATTCAACAACGTCTCGGCGGGAAAGTCGCGCACGCGGACCACGTCTTCCATCAGTTTTTTGAGCCAGTCGCGGTGCGTGTCCATGTGTTCGTCTTCGTACCCGACATACGAAATGGCCATGCTGGGGATACCGACGGCCAACCCCTCCATGGCCGCAGCAACAGTGCCGGAATACAACACATCCTCACCCATGTTCGCGCCATGATTCACACCTGAGAAAACAAAATCAGGTTTTGACTCGAGCAAGACCTCCAATGCAATCAGCACGCAGTCGGTGGGTGTCCCATCGACCTGGTACCTGTCGTCGGATAATTTCACTGGGCGCAGTGGCCGGCCCATCGTCAACGCATGACTTGCCGCACTCTGTTGCCGGTCAGGGGCCACAACGGTGACTGTATCACCGATACGACGAGCAACGTCTTCGAGCAGTTTTATTCCATCTGCCAATATGCCGTCGTCGTTACTTACCAGGATCTTCACTTGGCGATTCCCCATTCAACACATCCAGCACCGCCTGCATCGCGCCGCGAAGTTCACCAATCGTTTCGGTTTGGAGGGCTGTGCGCGCCTCCGTCTTGAGTGACCCTGTGCGCCGGTATTGTTCGATGCGGCGACGCGCGCCTTCGATGGTGAATTTCTCATTGTACAACAAATGTTTGACGAGCATGATCAGCTCGACTTCCCGACGTTGGTAGACCCTGTTTCCTGACCGGTTTTTTGCGGGATTCAAGAAGCGAAACTGGCTCTCCCAATAGCGGAGCACGTGTGGCTTGAGATCTGTCAGCTCACAGACGTCACCAATGGAAAAGAACTGTTGCAGTTCGCGTTGTGATCGGCGGGGTGCTGTCATTGCCATGCCTCCGCTTTCAATTCACGCTCCATCAAATCGCGAATGGCATGTCGTGGATCCTTATGGGCAAACAGGATTTCACTGACCTCGTTCGCGATTGGTAATTCGACATTTGTTCGGCGCCCCAGTTCGGTGGCAATCGCTGCGGTGTTCACCCCTTCGGCCACCGTCTTTTTGCCGGCCATGGCCTCATCCAGGGTCTTTCCTCGCCCCAGCGCGACACCTAACGTCCGGTTACGACTCAGCGCGCCCGTGGCCGTCAGAATCAAATCACCCATGCCGGCCAAACCGGAAAATGTCATCGGGTCAGCGCCAAGGGCCACACCCAGCCGGCTTGTTTCGGCGAGACCGCGTGTAATGAGGGCCGCTCGTGGGTTATGCCCGAGACCCAACCCTTCCAAAATGCCGGCGGCGATCGCAACGACATTTTTGAGTGCGCCAGCCAGTTGCACACCCTTCACGTCATCTCCCGTATACACCCGGAAGTGACTCGTGGAAAAAGCGTCTTGGGCCAAATGACAAGCGTCTTCATCAACCGACGCAGCTACGACCGCCGTCGGCATGTTGTCGTACACTTCCCGCGCGAAGCTCGGACCGGAAAGCGCCACAACGGGACATCCATTCAGCTCTTCGGCAATAACGTCGGTTATGGTGTGAAACGTTTCCGGTTCCAGGCCCTTGGACACGCTGACCACCGGCACCGGTCTGGCCAAGACCGTCGCAACGTTTTTCATGAGTGTTCGGACAAAATGGGAAGGTGGAGCCGAAACCACCATCTGCGCATCGACGACCGTCCCTGCGAGATCGTCCGTCGCAACCAGCCGATCGTGTAACCAGCAACCCGGCAGGAACATCCTGTTCTCTTTGTCCGCGTTGATCGACCGGACAACCTCAGATTCTCTGGCCCACAACGTGACCTGATGCCCGTTCCCCGAGAGAAGATTGGCGAGCGTGGTGCCCCAGCTACCCGCCCCGATTACACCGATGCGCATGGCAACCTCACTTCCCCACCCGCGCCAGTCGAGGTTCGGTACCCGCTATTAAACGTTTTATGTTTTGGCGGTGTGTGAGCACAATGAAACCGGCGAGTGCGGTACCGACTGCCAACAGCACCGTGTTGTCGCGGTCTAGCAGCCACACAAAAAGCGGGAAGGAAACCGCGCCGGCAATGGATGCGGCCGACATGATTCTGGTTGCGGCGAGTAAGATTGCCCATACGCCCAGACTTGCGAGCAGCGGTAACGGTGCGATGCCGAGTCCAACACCGGCCGCCGTCGCGACACCCTTGCCGCCTTTAAAAAGCATGTAGATCGGAAAGACGTGACCCGCGATGGCGGCAACACCAATGAGCCACGGCGCCCACGGTCCCGACTCGGTCAATCGCGGAAGGGTCACAACCGGGACAAGACCCTTTGCCATGTCGACGAGGCCGACCGGATACGCGAACTTGGCCCCCAAAACCCGGTACAGGTTGGTGGCCCCGAGATTCTTGCTACCATGTTCGCGGAGGTCGATGCCGCCAATATGGCGGGCGACGAGATAGCTCGTTGGGATTGCACCAATCAGGTAGGCGGCCATTGCGAGCCAGACAAGCGTCATCGACGCCCCTTCTTGCGACGCAACCGCAACCGAATGGGAGCCCCGTCAAAATCCCAGGCCTTATAAAACCCGTTGACCAGGTACCGCTGGCTGGTAGGACTCCGGAACCGCCTCCGGCCTGTTCGACACAACGGCGAACGTCGGTGGATTGACAGCCACCTGGGAGGCGAACAACAGTCGCACCTCTCCGCCAACAGCCTGCGGTGGTTGGTTTTTTCCGACCAATTTCTCAAGCACCTGATTCACCTCCGAGGTGCCAACCCGGTACGATCTGGCCGCAGCAACCTGCATGATCAAGTCCAGGATCTTACGCACCCTAAGCCCTGATAATGCAGACACATACGCAAACGGCACCTGACGAAGAAACGCAGCACGCTCCGTCACAACTCGCCGCCCCTCCTCCGCCGTGGCGGTCTCTTTTGGAACCAAATCCCACTTGTTCACGACGACGATTAACCCTGCACCACTCTCCCATGCTTGCTGCGCGATCCTGAAATCCTGTAGATGCATCCCGACCGAACCATCCACCACCAGCACACAGACATCCGCCCGGTCAATTGCCCTGTCCGTTCTCAGAGTCGAGTAGAACTCGATATCATCTTTTACTTTCGGTCGTTTTCGTAAACCCGCTGTATCAATGAAGTTGAGCGTTCTCCCTTGATATCGCAAGGGCGAATCGACTGCGTCTCGTGTCGTTCCGGCCACTGGTGTCACAATTGACCGTTCCTGGCCGAGTAGCCGGTTGGCGATGCTCGACTTTCCCACATTGGGACGACCGATCACCGCCACCTGCGTCATGTCGCCAACTTCGGGCGGTTTGGGAAGATCCTCGAGACGCGCAACGATCCGGTCCAACAAATCGCCACTGCCCTTGCCCGTCGATGCCGAGACCGGTTCGGGATCGCCCAAACCCAGTTCGTAAAACGCGTGATGGTCCAAGCTTTCCGGCAGATCGTCTGCCTTATTGGCAATCACCAGCACACGTTCGGACACCACGCGTAGGACGTCCGCCACTTCCAAATCGGCCGGGTGGACGCCCTCCTGCGTATCGACCACAAAGGCCACCACGTCCGCGTCCGCGACTGCTTGCTCCACTTGTTCCCGGATTCCGCGTGTAATCGGGTCCTCGGCACCGATCACCCAACCACCCGTATCCACCAGCCAGAACGCGTGCCCCGACCAATCGGCCTGCGCGAAGTTGCGATCTCGCGTAACACCGGGACGATCGTCCACAATCGCCTTGCGGCCACCCGTGATTCGATTGAATAGCGTGGACTTGCCCACATTGGGACGACCAACCAACGCAACGGTTCGTTTTGTCATGACAATTCAGCCAACACGTCAATGAAATCATAGGATGCGTGAATCGGCGTTCTGACTGCACGGGTCAGATCGCCGAACGGCAGATTATCGATGAAAAGATCGTCGTCATTCAGCGATTCGGCGGGAATGAGGAGTAAATCAAAATCCGATCGCTCCGCCACGGCTGCGCGGATGTCCCCACCCGGCAAAAGACCCGCAGTGGTCACGCGGGGTCCGAATAATGTATTTTTTACGGGAAGAATTTCAAATTGCGCGTCTGTGTGTTTTTCCAGTGCTGTCACAACCTGCGGCATCAGTTTTTCCATGGCGGTCCCGGTCACCACCCCCACCCGTTTTCCTTTCAGATCAACCATCGAATCGGATGCGGAGCTGATCTGACGTTCCAGATACCTAATGCTTCCAACGCCATTTTCGACCTGTTCAAAGTCGCCATACCACTCGGCCGGCGGCAGCGGCAGCTCCGCAACGAAGTACAGCTCGTCTGAGCCCGTCACCCAGCGAATACCCCGCTCCGCCATGGCGATATCGGACCATTTGTGCAACTCATCCACCACCTGACGACATTCATCCCGTGTTGGCTCTCGGACCAAGGCGTGCTTGCTGAACTCGGTGAGACCCACGGGCACTGCCGAGACCGATACAACGGTGTCCCCAAGATTCCAGAGGTCGCGTAAACTTTGTGCGAGCACATCACCGTCATTCAGACCCGGTTGCAACACGATCTGGGTGTGGAAGACGATGCCACCCTCCCCCATCCGGGTGAGTTGCTCAATGATGTCCGG
>JAZDDD010000120.1:0-7993 GCA_036679545.1 Gemmatimonadota bacterium
GGTGCGAACCTTGGCCTTGAAATCACCATACAGCACCAGGTCGTCCCGCGAGAGCCCAATCTCTTCGGCGACATCGGTGATGGGGCGCGGGGTTGCGCGTTGAGCAATCTCGATATCGGTGGGTACCTTAGTCATGTGCGATGGTGGTTTGGGTCAGGCGTTCGCCGAAGCAACGTGTGGCGTTCGCAGTGGTCGTACACATCAATTCATCTAACGTCATGTTGCGGATGTCTGCGATTCGTTCGGCGACTTTGGCGACGAACGCAGGTTCATTTCGTTTGCCGCGGAACGGAACCGGCGCGAGGTACGGCGCATCCGTTTCGACGAGTAGCCGGTCGGCCGGTACGGCTCGTATCGCAGCGGTGTTACTCCAAGACTTGAATGTGACCATGCCACTGAACGAGACGTAGACATTGCGGTCGAGCCCAGCTTCCAGAACCTCGTCGCCCGAGCTAAACGAATGGAGGATGCAGGTGGCATCGGTATCGCGGAGCATGGCGGCCATATCGTCGTCCGCCGCTCGACTGTGAATCACGACAGGCATGTGATAGCGTACACCCAAGGCAAGATGATCCGCAAAGACACGTCGTTGGGTGTCACGTGGTCTGTTGTTCTCCAACGCGGTCTCGATGCGGCGTGCCACGTCCGGCGACCACGACGAAGCGTCATGGGGATGTACGCCAGATGTTGCGGTGAGGTCAAACTCCTCAGCAAGCAACATTGCGCGGTGTGTGGCCTCTTCCGATTCCGCAATGATCACCACGTGCCCAACCCCCGCTGCACGGGCTCGAGCAAGCACCTCGGCTCGGTCCTTGTCGAACTGAGTATCTCCGAGATGGCAATGCGTGTCGATCAGCACGCGCCCGACGTCTACGCTTTTTTGGGAGAAACGACTGTGGTCCCGCGGGTGGCCCCGATGTCTTTTGCGCCGCGGACATCGTCGCCCGGCCACCGTTTCTCGATTGCCAAAAGAATCGGCGCGGCTATGAATATCGACGAAAAAGTACCGGTGATTACCCCGAACGTTACGACGAGCAGTGGACCACTCAACACTTCTCCACCAAAAATGACCAACGCCAACGATGCGCTCAGTGTTGTGCCGGATGTCAGGACCGTGCGGGGAAGGGTTTCGTTGATGCTTCGGTTGAGAACGGCGTACAGATTATCTCGTCGAAATTTGCGGAGGTTTTCTCGAACGCGGTCGAATGTGACGATTGTATCGTTCAACGAATAACCAACGATCAGTAGCAAGGACGCGACGACAAAGAGTGACACTTCAATGTTCAGGAACGAGAGGAACGCGAACGTTGCCAAGATGTCATGGACCGCGGCGGCTACCGCGGCGGTTCCGAATCGCCATTCGTATCTCATCCAGAGATACAGAAAGATTGCTCCAAACCCCATGAGCAACGCGAGCACAGCCTTTTGGCGTAACTCACCACCGACCTTTGGTCCTACGGCTTCTGTGAGAATTATCTGGTAGGCATCCGAACCGAAGGTTTCGTCCAGCAGGCGTTTGACGGCCGCGGCGGTCTCCTGTGTGTTTTCAGCGGTTGCATCGGCGTCCAAACGCGCGCGAATCGCAAATTCGTTGGGTGAACCAAAGGTTTGAATCTCTGGGTCGAGGCCTCCCGCCTGCAACGCCGCACGAATCGAACCGGTCTCCATTGCAGGATCGCTTGCTTCGACCACCATCAACGTCCCCCCCGAGAACTCGATGCTGAGATTGACGCCTCGCACGGCGAGGAGGATCAATCCTGGAACAATGAAGGCCAGGGCCGTGGCAAACGCCACACGACGTTTGGCCAAGATGTCGTAATTGGCGTTATGAAAAAGACGTATCATTTAGATTGAGAGCTGAGTCGACGGTGACCGCCGCTGGAGCCAGATTAAGAAAAAGGTTCGGGTGACAAAAACTGCCGTGAGCAGAGAGGCTACAATACCAATGATCAACGTGACCGCGAATCCTCTGACCGGTCCGGTACCAAATTGATAAAGAAACGCGGCCATGATGACCGTTGTTACGTTGGCATCGATGATTGCGGGCATGGCGTGTTGAAAGCCTGACTCGACCGCGGTCCGGGGACTCTTGTTCAACGCAAGTTCTTCTCTGATCCTTTCAAAAATCAGAACGTTTGCATCGACGGCCAAACCGAGTGACAGAACAAAACCGGCCAACCCTGGCAGCGTGAGCGTGGCCGCCATCATGGCCAAACCACCCAACGAGAACAACATGTAAAACACCAGACCAGCGATAGCAAACAAACCGGCGATACGATAGTACCATCCGATAATCGCGACCACCAACACAATCGCAATGACGCCCGCGCGTTGACCTTTTTCAATCGAGTCCTGGCCCAGGCTCGGGCCAACGGTCCGCTCTTCAACGATCTCGATCGGCGCCGGTAACGCACCGGCGCGCAGTACGAGCGCCAAATCTTGAGCATCCTGTATTTGGGCATTACCCAGCTCAATTTGACCGTTACGTGTGATCTGACCGTTAATAACTGGCGGACGTCCTTGCACACGGCCATCCAACACGATGGCCATATAATTTCCGACGTTTTCTGCCGTCGCACGCCCGAAAACACGCCCACCTCGGCGCGTGAGTTGGAAATTCACAACGGCCTGGTTGAAGGTTGGATCGATTTGCGCCTGAGCGTCTGTCAGTTCTTGCCCCGTTATCAGCGCTCTGCTGTCTAGTGCGTATAACGGCATGAATGGCCGAGCACCTTGAGAGATGGCCTCGTTGCCCCAAAACATTGCGAGACCGCGGGGCAACGCCCGTTGGAACTCTGGCAACTGAATCAAACTGTCAGCGTAGGCATAATCTTCTTCCGGGACGAGATATTCGCCGGGAATTCCACCCTGCTGATAGTTGAGGAGTTCACTAAACGCGGTCGTTGAAATCGAGTCCGATTCAGCGACGACCGTGGTGTCCTGCGTCTCCGCCGAGTCTTGGGGTTGAGCTTCCGATGAATCCTGTCCGCGCAGTAACTCTTGGATAGCGGAGGATGTTCCTCCACCACTTGATCCGCGCCGCCCACGGACCCCTGCGCGAGCAAGGGCCGCGTCGATGGCGCCCAGGGCGTCCTGGAATTCATCCCTCATGTCGGTAATGCGGAACTCGAGGAACGCTGACCGCTCGACAATTCGCTTTGCCTGCTCCGTATCGGTAATGCCAGGCAACTCAATGATTATGCGATCGGCGCCGACTCGTTGGATGAGTGGCTCGGCCACGCCGAATTCGTCAATCCTGCTACGAATCACGGTTTCGGCGCGATCCAACGCATCAGGGAGATTTGCGACGGGCGCTCCCGATTGGTCGATTTCGATGGCAAGATGCATCCCGCCCTGGAGATCGAGCCCCAGTTTGAGCGGTATGCGTTTTTCAACCACGGTCACCGATTCTCCATCCGGCCCGACCTCGGTACGGGTGATCGACCGAGGCCATAGAGCATATACGGTGAGCAATAACAGGCCACCGATTATGAAAAGACGATTGCGGATTGTAGACATCCCAGCCGTTACCTCGCGAATCCTGGCAAAGCCTTAATGACTAGCCCCCCTCCCGCGGCCTGTCAACGCATTTTTGGCACACTGGAAGTCCGCGTCGAGTTGGGCTTTGAGCGCCTCGACGCTGGGAAAAGCACGAACATCTCGTAGGCGTTCCACCCACGCTAACTTTACAATTTTACCGTACAAATCTTCGTCCACATCGAGAAGATGTACCTCAATGGAGGCCCCAAGGTCCTTGAACGTGGGCCGGGGGCCTTGATGCATCATACCGCCCGCCTGCCCACCGTACCATTCCGCCCAAACCGCGTATACCCCATCTGGTGGAAGGAGTTTGCGCGGGTTCGGGAGGGAAAGGTTGATGGTCCGATACCCGATCCCTTCGCCTCTTCCGGCACCGCGGACCACTTTTCCAGTGAGCGAATACGGCCTTCCCAATAACATCTCAGCCGTGTGAAGGTCACCCCCTGCTATTGCACGACGTACCAGTGTCGAGGAGACGGCCTTGCCCTGGGCACTCACCGCCGGTACCACGTCCACCGCAAACCCGAGTTTTTCGCCGAGTTGACGAAGAACGGACACATCTCCCTCTCGTCCTTTGCCAAGTCCGTGGTCGTACCCAATGACCAATTCTTCGAGGGCATACCGTTCTTTGAGAAGCTCGACGAACTGGACAGGTGAGTACTGCGACAGTGCTTTGGTAAACGGCAAAATCACGACACGATCGATTTCGCTTTGCGCCAGGATCTCTCGTCGCTCCTCCGGGGCCGTAAGCAGTGGTGGCGCCGCCGCGGGGTTGACCACCTCGAGCGGATGGGGTTCGAACGTCACCAGGACACTCCGTCTCTTGGCTTTGTCTGCTCGCTCCCGGATCTCATCTAAAACCGCGCGGTGTCCCAGGTGGACGCCATCGAACGTGCCTACGGTGAGTACGGAACCCGGCAATTGTTCCGTCATGCTACCGCACCGAGCACGACCCGCGGGTGGAGCAGCCCGTCCTCCCGAGAGACGGCAATGGCGACCAATTCCCCGTTGGTCAACACCGCGACGGCTCCACCATCATTTGATCCGTCCCACGGTATTCTTTTTCCCTGACGGAGGGCTTCGCTTCGGGTCTCATCAACAACGTGAGATGGAAAAAGGCCCAATTGCAATCCGTCGCAATGCGATCAAATGAGCGCCACATCCAAGTTTCTCCCCGAGGTCACGCGCGAGGGCTCGTACGTACGTGCCGGTGGAAACTCGCACACAAAAGCTGACATGTTGGTCGACGATCTGTGTCAATTCAAAATGTGATACCGAAACCTCTTTCGGCGCCAACTCGACGTCTTCGCCCCGCCGTACTCTGCGATGCGATGCTTCGCCCCGGACTTTCTTTGCCGAATATACCGGCGGTGTTTGAAGATGTTGACCGACCAGGGAACGCATTGCCGATGAGATCGCGGATGTGTCAACCGTGGTCCACGTGTCCGACGTTTTGATGACAACACCCGTGCCGTCGTCAGTATCGGTTTGTTCGCCCAGGCACAACACCCCGTCGTAAATTTTTTCCAGATCGGTCAAATAGTCGAAAAGTCTGGTGGCTTTGTTGATCATGATGATCAACAATCCGGTGGCAAACGGATCGAGTGTACCGGCGTGGCCGACGCGTTTAATGCCAAGTTGACGACGCACGTCGGCGACCACGTCGTGCGAGGTCGGTCCGACTTGTTTGTCGATGAGAAGAAAGCCGTCCTTCAGTTCGAGCCCTCTTCCTGTTTCATCTGGTCGAGGACCTCAAACATGCGGGCCGCGTGATCGATGCCACGATCGTACATAAAGTGCAGTTCAGGGACTGTACGCAGGCTGAGTGTTTTTGCCAGTAGTGATCGCAAAAACCCACGCGCACTTTCGAGCCCCTCGAGGGCTGCCTTGCGTTCATCGTCGCCACCGAGGACACTTATCAAAATGGTAGCATGAGAAAGATCGGATGTTACTTCAACACGCGAGATCGATGTGAGCTCGACTCGTGGATCTTTCACCCGTTTCGTCAGTGCCTCGGCGAGACTTTGTTTTATGGCCGCCGCCACACGTTCGCGACGATGGTGTGCCCCGTTTGTCACAAGAAGCTCGTAGCTGAGTCAATGATTCGTGCGTCGGCGTTCATCGCGACGGCGGCGTCGGCAGCGGATAGCACCGACTGGCAGTGCCGCCGATCCGTCGCGACCACACAACACGACAGTTCTGCCCTTTGCCAAAGGTCTTGGTGCCCAGTTTCGGCGACCGATACGTTGAGTTTGTTGTGGAGCCGGTCTTTGAGACTCTTGAGGACCCGACGCTTGTCCTTCAGGGACTGACATGCGTCCAGATGCAATTCCCACGTCACCAAACCGACGACCACTAGCTACCCTTTGCGGCCCCAGCCCCTTCCAGTGAACGCGCAATCTGTTCGATCGTGAAGGCCTGTACGGTGTCGCCAATCTTTATGTCGTTGAAGTTTTGCACGGCGAGGCCGCACTCCAAGCCTTCTTTTACTTCTCGCACGTCCTCTTTGAAGCGCTTGAGGCTGGCCAGTTCTCCGGTATAAACATCGGTGCCGTCCCGTATGACACGAACACGCGCGGATCTCTTCATCAATCCTTGCCGTACAACGCACCCACCAATGGTGCCAAGAGCCGAGATTTTGAAGATCTGAAGTATCTCGGCCTCTCCGAGTACCACTTCTCGTTCTTCTGGTGCGAGCAATCCTTCAAGAGCCGCTCGAACATCTTCAACCGCCTCGTAGATTACTCGGTACGTACGCACATCAACATGTTCACGCTCGGCGGCCGCGCGGGCGTTCGTATCTGGTCGGACATGAAACCCAATTACGATAGCCGCAGATGCTTTGGCGAGGACGATGTCACTCTCCGTGATTGCACCCACACCGCGATGAATGACCTCAACGCGCACTTCGTCCGTTGACACCTGGGCAAATGCATCGGCCAGGGCTTCAGCGGGTCCGGCTTGGTCGGCTTTGATGATGAGGTTGAGTGCGCGGACCTCGCCCGCCTCGAGTTGTTTGGAAAGGTCTTCCAACGAGATCCCACGTGAGCTGCGTCGGTGCGATGCCTCGCGATCCAACCGCTGCCGTTTTTGGGCAACCTCTCTGGCCTCCGTTGCGTTTTCAACCACTGAGAAACTGTCACCGGCCTGTGGGACACCCTCGAATCCCAACACCTGAATTGGGGTTGATGGCTCAGCGGTTTTTACACGATGGCCGCGTTCATCAAACAGGGCTCGTGCTCGGCCGGCCAGGTTACCGCAGATGAAGTCGTCGCCGATCTTGAGCGTGCCACCTTGCACGAGGATCGTCGCGACCGGGCCCTTTCCGGGATCCAGGCTACTCTCAATGACGGTCCCGACGGCCGGTTTGTTAGGATTGGCCTTCAAGTCCAGGATTTCTGCTTGCAAAACAATCTTTTCTAGCAATTCTTCGACGCCGGTGCCGACCTTTGCGGAGATCTCCGATGAGATTGTTTCGCCGCCGAACTCTTCGAGCAGCACCTCGTGTTGCAAGAGGTCTTGCTTGACCTTCGATATGTCGGCGGACGGTAGGTCGATTTTGTTGATGGCAACGATCATCGGCACGCCGGCGTTCTTGGCGTGGCTGATGGCCTCGACTGTTTGCGGCATCACTTGATCGTCCGCCGCCACAACCAACACGACGAGGTCCGTTACCTGAGCGCCTCGCGCTCGCATTGCCGTGAAGGCTTGGTGACCCGGGGTGTCAAGAAACGTGACGACCTTTCCGTTGGCTACTTCGACATGATAGGCACCAATGTGCTGTGTGATGCCGCCAGCTTCGCCAGCGATCACATTTGTTTTCCGAATGTGATCCAGTAGGGACGTCTTTCCGTGATCGACATGTCCCATGACGGTAACCACAGGTGGTCGTGTCAGGAGATCTTCCGGTTTGTCGGCGACTTGCTCGGCAGTTTCAGGAGTGTACTCCTCCTCCCGCTCCGCTTCAAAGCCGAACTCGCCAGCGATTAACTCGATTTGGTCGAAATCAAGACGCTGGTTTACCGTGACGATCATGCCGAGTTCTTTAAAACAGAACCCCACGATTTCGGTGGAGCTGATGCTTAGCGTCTCGGAAAGTTCGGAAACCGTGATGAACTCATTCACACGAACGATTGTCTTCTCACGCTCGCGCTCAGCGGCTTTTCGTTCCTCTTCTTTTTGACGGAATGTCGGCTCATCGTCTCGGCGGCGTGCGCCCTTCTTACCCGGCGAACCTTTGATAGACGCCATTGTCCGGTTGATATTCGCCTTCACGGCGGCGTGATCGACGGTCGTCCGCTTACCCTTCTTACGTTTCTTGCGTTCTCTGCGACGTTCTTCTGCCGCGTCCCCGGGCGCCGCTGACGCGACTGGCCGCGGACCGGACGGTGGTGTGGAGCTGGCGACCGGCCTGATGCCCCGCGCCACGGGGGTGGGGCGTGGTATGCGAGAC